>CAIWAJ010000185.1:0-26171 GCA_903910565.1 uncultured Rhodospirillales bacterium | reverse complement strand
GCCATGCCGAGCGAGACCAGGAGCATGCGCCAGACCGGGCCGGCGCCGGGGGCGCCATCGCGCAGCACGTCGAGATAGACGCGCCAGCCGGAGAGGCGGGGGATGAGGGAGAGCTCGCCGCGGGTGATCTCCTCCGACGGCTGGGTGGCGCCGGAGATGATCAGCCAGATCGGCAGCACGAACAGCAGCACGCCGAGGCAGAGCACGAAATGGGAGGGCCAGTCGCGCCTCATGCGGACACCGGGGAAGAAGGAAGAAAGCACTTCTTTTTTGAAAAAAAGAAGAAAAAAACTTTTATTCCAATGGCTTGTGCCGCTTCCGACCATCGCGGGAGAGGAGCCAACGGCAACGAAGTCAGAAAAAGTTTTTTTGGTTCTTTTTGTTCACAAAAAGAACACGCTTCCTTCATCGCATGCTTGCTTTCTCCTTTATCGCAGCGCTGCGGCATCATGTTGCGTTGCGCCGGCCGAGGAAGCGGAATTGCAGGGCGGTGAGGATGATGACGGCTGCCATCAGCACGACCGATTGGGCGGAGGAGGAGCCGATATCGAGGTTCACCACGCCGTCGCGGTAGACTTTGACGACCAGGGTTTCGGTGGCTTTGCCGGGGCCGCCCTGGGTCATCGCCTGGATGGTGCTGAAGGTGTCGAAGGCGGCGTAGACGACGTTGACGACGAGCAGGAAGTAGATGGTGGGCATCAGCAGGGGGAGGACGACGGTTCGGAAGCGGAACCAGCCCTTGGCGCCGTCCATCCGCGCGGCCTCGATGACGGATTTGGGGATGGATTGCAGTCCGGCGAGGAGGAAGATGAAGTTGTAGCTGACCTGTTTCCAGGCGCTGGCGAGGATGACCAGCAGCATGGCCTGGGCGTCGATCAGCTTGTAGTCCCAGTGGTAGCCCATCAGGTTGAGCCGGCGGCCGACGAGGCCGATTTGCGGGTGCATGATGAGCACCCACAGCACCGCGGCGATGGCCGGGGCAATGGCGTAGGGCCAGGTGAGAAGGATGCGGTAGATGCCGCGGCCCTTGATCTCGCGGTCGGCGCAGACGGCGAGCACGAGGGCGACGGCGAGGGAGAGGGCGGTGACGCAGACGCAGAAGACGGCGGTGCGGCCGATGGTGTCGCGGTAGAGCGGGTCGGAGAACAGGTCGGCGAAGTTGGCGAGGCCGACGAAGTTTTCGTGCAGGCCGAAAGGGTCGGCACGGGTCATGCTCGACCAGATCCCCTGGGCCGCCGGCCAGTAGAAGAAGACGATGGTGAGCAGGAGTTGCGGCGCCAGCAGCAGCGCCGGCAACCCCCAGCCCGGAAAGATGGTGCGCCGTTCCACGCCGGGGGCCGGCGGGTCAGCCTTTCACCGACTTTTCGAACTCGCGCAGCACGCGATTGCCGCGGGTGACGGCGCTGTCGAGCGCGGCCTGGGCGGTTTGCTGGCCTTGCAGCGCTTTCTCGAATTCTTCCTGCATCATGTTGCGGATTTCGGGCAGGCGACCGAGGCGCAGGCCGCGGGAGTTCTCGGTGACAGTGCCGCGGGTGAGCTCCTTGATCGGCAGGTCGGCGCTGATGTTTTTCTCGTAGTAGCCCTGGGTTTTCGACAGCTCGTAGCCGGCGAAGGTGACGGGGACGTAGCCGGTGTGCTGGTGCCAGGCGGCGGCGTTCTCGGGGGTGGCGAGGAAGGCGACGAACTTGGCGGCGGCAGCGTATTCGGCGGCGCTGCGGGTTTTCGTGGTCATGCACCAGAGGCTGGCGCCGCCGATGATGGAGTTGTTGGGCTGGGTGATGATCTCGGGGTCGTAGGGCATGTAGGTTTCGCCCCAGGCGAACTTGGCGCCCTTGATGACGTCGCCGCGCGAGCCCGAGGAATCGAAGAAGATGGCGGCGCCGCCGGCGGGGAGGATGGGGGAGCCGGCGTTGTCGCGTCCGGCGTAGCGGAAGGTGCCTTCCTTGGCCATGTCGAGCAGGCGCTGGATGTGCTTGACGTGCTTGGGACTGTTGCAGGCGAGCTCGGTATCCAGCCCGTCGAACCCGTTGGACTTGGTGGCGAAGGGCAGGTTGTGCAGGGCGCTGTACTGCTCGACGTGAATCCAGGTTGGCCAGGCCGTCGACATGGCGACGAGGTCGGGCACGGTCTGGCCGTCGGCCTTGGCTTTCGCCATGGTGGGGGCGGCCCATTTCTCCTTGAGCGCGCGGGCGGCGGTGACGACTTCCTGCCAGGTGGCCGGCGGCTTCTCCGGGTCGAGCCCGGCCATGGCGAAGGCGTCCTTGTTGTACCACATGACGGTTGTGGAGGAGTTGAAGGGCACGGAGGCCATGCGGCCGTCCGACAGGCTGTAGTAGCCGCGCACGGCGCCGATGTAGTCGGCCGGGTTGATCTTGACGCCGGTTTCCTGGCTGAGCTGCCATGCCTGCTTCACCGCGGGGCCGGCGGCGAGCATGGTGCCGGTGCCAACCTCGAAGACCTGGGCCAGATGCGGCGCCTGGCCGGCGCGCCAGGCGGCGATGGCGGCGGTCAGCAGGTCGGCGTAGCCGCCCTTGAAGATCGCCTCGACTTCGACCTCGGCCTGGCTGGCGTTGAAGGCGGTGACCAGGCGGGTTACTTCGTCGCCGAGGGCGCCGCTCATGGCGTGCCAGAACTGGATCTTGGTCTTGGCCTGGGCGAAGCCGGCGGCGGGCAGTGCGGCGGCGGCGGTGGCGGCCAGGAGAGTGCGGCGCTTCATGGATGGGCTCCTCGTGTGCATCGGCGTGCCCCCTAGGCGGGGGTTGTTGCCGCAGCATGGCACATTCGGGACAGTTCGGTGAAGGGTGCTTGCCGATCCGGCCGGCGCGCCGTTACACAGCGCTCATCAGCAAAGGATCGGCAGCGATGGACCTCAAGGCGCATATCCGCGGCATTCCCGATTTTCCGAAGCCCGGCATTCTGTTCTACGACATCGCGACGCTTCTGCGGGATGCGGATGCGTGGCAGGTGGCGATGGGGCGGATGGCGCGGGTGGTGCGGAAACATCAGCCGGACCTGATCGCCGGCATCGAGTCGCGCGGGTTCCTGATCGCGGCGCCGCTGGCGCTGAAGCTGGGCTGTGGCTTCATCATGGTGCGCAAGCCGGGCAAGCTGCCGGGGCCGACGATCGGGCATGACTATACTCTGGAATACGGCACGGATCGCATCGAGATCCAGGCGGATGCGGTGCAGCCTGGGCAGCGTGTGGTGGTGGTGGACGATCTGCTGGCGACCGGCGGGACGATGGCGGCGGCGATCGCGCTGCTGCGCAAGGTTGGCGCCGAGGTGCCGGCGGCTGCGGCGTTGATCGAGCTGACGTTCCTCAACGGGCGGAGCAAGGTGCCGGTGCCGGTGGATACGTTGATGGCCTACGACGAGTAGGCGGGCACCGTCTGGTCGGCGTCGAGCAGGGCCTGGAGCGCCAGGCGTTCGCCGGCGACGTCGATTTCGGGAGTGAGGGTTTGCAGCGCGTCGAGCGCGCCGGCGATCTGGCGGGCTGACCACAGGCGCTGCGTGGGTAAGGCGCTGGCGAGGCGGTCGATCCGCGGGGGAAGTGCGTCACGGAACAGGGTGGCCTCGCGGCGCATGACCGGGAGCCAGCGGGCGCGGAAGATCGGGGGCACTGCGTCCATCAGGTCGAGGCGTTCGGTCGTGCCAAGGTGGGCGAGGGCGAAGCGTTCGATATGGGCGTAGGCGGTGCCGATCAGGGGCATGGCCCAATAGAGGTCGGCGAGGTCATCATCGTGCGGCAGGCCACGCTGGGTGAATTGGGAGCAGCCGCGGGCGAGTTGGTCGACCGGTTTGCCGCCGTGGCGGCGCCAGAATAGCGGGTCCGGCACGTGGCGGATTTCGCCGTAGAGGGCGAGTTCGGCGAGCACTGCGTGGTCCCACCCGGGCCGGTAGGCGAGGGGAGCGAGCAGGTCGACGGTCGCGCGACGGTAGATGCCCCAGAAGGCCGGTGCGCTGGTGTAGCGGGCCATGACGTGGCGGGCGCGGGCGGCGGCGTCAGGGCCAGTGGCGTGCAGGCGATGCTCCGGCGGGTAGTGCTGCGAGATGCGTCGATCGTCGCCGAACACCACGCCGGCGGCGTGGCACATGGCGGTGGCGGGGTTGGCGCGCAACTCTTCCATCACGGCTTCGATGAAGTCGGGCGCCAAGAGATCGTCGGCGGTTTTCGGCATCACATAGTCGGATTGGCCGTGCCAGAAGGCTTTCTGGCAGTTGAGCACCGGGCCGATATTGGCGGCGTTGCGTTGGAGGCGGACGCGGCCGTCCGTTGCCGCGATATCGGCGACGATGCGGCATGTGTCGTCGGTCGACGCGTTGTCGATGACGGTGACGGTGAGGGACTGCCAGGTTTGCGTCAGCACGCTGTCGAGCGCTTCGGCGACGGTGGCAGCGCCGTTGTGGACGAAGAGATTGACGTCGACGGTGGGGCGTATCACGCGGTCTGCCGAGCGCACCAATCCTGCCAGGCCCGGCGCAGCGCGGCGCCGAGGCTGCGGCCGAAGCGCGGGCCGTCGCAGAGCGGGCTCGCGGCCATACGGGCGCGGAGGCCGCGGCGGGTTTGTGCGAGGGCCACGATGTCGGCCGCCTTGGCGATCGCGAGATCCTGGTAGGCGGCGAGGTCCTGCGCGATCCAGTCATCGAGGCCGATATTGGCGAGGTGGCTGGCGGAGTGGCGGGAGGCGAAGGTTTCGCCGGGCATGGTGATCACCGGCACCCCCATCCACAGCGCCTCGCAGGTGGTGAGGCCGCCGCTATAGGGGAAGGGGTCGAGCGCAATGTCGATCCGGCCGTAGCGGCGCAGCAACTCGCCGTGCGGGGCGCCGCCGAGGAGGTCGATCCGCTCGGCGCCGATGCGGTGGGCGGCGAACGCGTCGAGCAGGCCGGCGCGGGTAGGGGCTTCGCTTATCTGGTGGCACATGATGGCGAGGCGGGCGTTGGGAAGGCGGCGGAGGATGGCCGACCAGGTGGCGATGCCGGCGCGGGTGATTTTCGCGAGATTGTTGAAGCAGCCGAAGGTGATGTGGCCATTCGCCGCCGCCGGGAGGGGCGCGACATCCGGCGCATAGGGTGGCGGGCTGTAGCAGACATAGCCGTCGTCGAGGGGGAGCAGCCGCTCGCTGTAGAAGCGCTCGAAGCCGGCCGGGGTTTCCCACCGATCGGTGATGAACCAGTCCATCTCGGCAAGGCCGGTGCTGTGGTTCTGCGCGCCCACCCATTTGATCTGCACCGGGGCGAGGCGATTGGCGCACAGACCGAGCATGCCCTGGTCGCCATTGCCGCCGAGGTCGATGACGATGTCGAGTGCGTGGCCGCGGCATTCGGCGACGATTTCGGCGGGGGAGCGGTTGTCGAGCCGGGTCCAGGAAGCGGCGAGGCGTTTGAAGCGGCGGTGGATCGGGTCGTCGCCATGCTCCGGCCCGAGGCAATGCATTTCGAACAGCGTGGGGTCCAGCGTCTCGAAGCCGGCGACGGTCAGCCAGCCGACCGGGTGGGTCTTGAGGGTAGGCGAGAGCAGGCCGATGCGCAGCTTGCGTTCCGGTGCGGGTGGGTTGGGCCAAGGGGAGACGGCCAGGCGGGGGTGCCGCGCGCCGGCCTGCCGGGCAGCGGCGAGCAACTCGGTGCCGCCGATCCCCTCGGCATAGGGCAGCGCATTGCACAGCGTGCGCCAGGCCAGCGGCGAATCAGGCTCATGCGCGATCGCGCGGCGGGCGACGGCGATGCCGTCGTCCTGGCGGCCGAGGCTGACCAGGCAGTTCGACAGGTTGTTGAGCAGGCCGGTCTGGTCGCCATGGGCAGCGACGAGGGCCTGAAGATCGTCATGCGCCTCGGCAAAGCGGTGCAGGCGGATCATCGCGGCCGCGCGGTTGTTGCGCAGGTTGAGATCCTCGGGGTCGATGTCGATCGCGCGGTCCAGCGCCTCCATCGCCTCGTGCACGCGATTGGCGCGGACGAGGCACATCGCGAGGAGGCGTTGCGGCGTCAGTTCGTCGGGAGCCAGCGCGGCGGCGACCTCGAGGCACTCGATTGCTTCATCCCGCAGCCGACCGGCTTCCAGCAGTACCCCGAGCGCGGTGAGCAACGCGGGGTTGTCGGGGTCCCCGGTCAGGGCGACGCGCAGGCGGACGATCTCGGCCCCTCCTTCACCGGCAGTGGTGGCCGCCTCGGCGCGATGCAGAGCCATGGTGATATTGCCGGGTGCCAGGCGGGTGGCCTCGGCGAAGGCGGATTCCGCGGCTCCGGTGTCGCCCGTCAGCATCAGCGCGGTGCCCAGCGCGTCCCAGCCCTCCGGCAGGTCGGGCGCGCAGCCGCAGCAGCGCAGAAACAGGCTCTGCGCCCGCATGACCTCGCCGGATTGCAGCAGGATCACCCCAAGGCCGAGCATCGCTTCGGGGCGGCGTGGGTTGAGGCGGAGTGCCGCCTCATACGCTTCCGCCGCCTCGGTGCTTTTCCCGGCGCGGCGGTGGGCCTCGGCGATGCGCAGCGGCACCTCGTCCCACTGCGGCAGGCGGGCCGCTATATCGTGGAACAGCGGCGCCGCCGCGGCGAAACCCTGGGCGCGCGCGAGTTCGATGGCGAGGTTGAGCTGCTCGGTCGGGCTTGCGCCGCCACGCTGGCCTGGCAGGTGGCTCGGGGGGAGGGCGTCAGGCATCGGCCGTCACCTTGCGGGCAAGAACCAGCACACCCTCGACGGTGGCCCCGGCCTCCTGACGCAGGGCTTCACCACGCATCACCTCGACTTGGAACCCGGCGTCCTGCAGCGCCAGCTCCACATAGGCGCGCGCATGGGCGTAGCGTCCCTGGCCGCCGAGCTGCCAGCCAGTGGCAGCCCCGCGGTCCTCCTCAACCGAGAACAGCAGGCGGCCGTTCAGCGGCATGCGCTGGCGCAGCGAATGCAACAAGGGCCCGAGATCACCGAAGTAGCAAAGCACGTCCGCGCCGATCACGGTGTCCCACCGGTCGGTGGTCTCGGCGAGGAAGGCGATGATGTCCTGGTGGACCAGCCTGGTGTAGATGCTCTTGGCCCGCGCCTCCTCCAGCATGTTCGAGGACAGGTCGATGCCAGTGAGGCCGGTCATTGGCAGATCGCCGATCATCAGGCCAATAAGGCCGGTGCCGCAGCCGAGTTCGAGCACTTTCCCCAGTGTTGCGGCGGGCTGCGCATCGTTGCTCTCGACCAGGATTTCGCGGATCAGGCCGGGCACGCGATAGCCGAGGCCAATCAGGTGGCTTTCGAAGCGTGTGGCGTAGCCGTCGAACACGGTTTCGAGATATTCCGCCGGCGCACGTCCTTCGCCCGGGAGCAATCCGGCTGCGGCGACGAGGTGGCGGACATAAGGGTCTTCGGGGGAGAGGCGGAAGGCGCCGTGATAGGCCTCCGATGCCGCGTCGTGGCGGCCAAGCTTGCTCAGCGCATGGCCGAGCAGGCCGAGCACGCAGGCGTCCACCACGCCATCCGCGCGCGCCGCGGTGCCGAGGGTGACGCAGGCGTCGAAATCGCGCTGCTTCATCGCCGCCATCATCGCGGCCTGGCGCAGGCCGAGGTCGCGCGGGGCGCAGCGAATACCGTCGGCGAAGGCGGCTCGCGCGGCCTCCGCGCTGCCCGCCCGCGTGTGGGCCTCGGCGAGGCCACGCCAGGCGCTGGCCATGTGTGGGGCGCCTCGGGTCGCTTCGGCGAGGCAGGCGATAGCATCATCGAGCGCGCCGACGTCGACGAGGGCGATGCCAAGAATGGCCTTTGCGGTGGCGTCCTGCGGGTTGAGGATGACAGCTTCTGCGGCGTCCACAGCGGCGCCGGGGGCGTCGCCGGCTTGGATGCGGGCCTCGGCGCGCAGCAGGCGGAGGGGGGCTGACGTGGCGGAGGCGGTGACCGCGACATCAAGGATCGCCAGGGCGTCACCGATGCGGCCCTCCGCGATGGCGAGGCGGGCCTCGAGCTGGCCCACCGCGGGGTCGGCGGCGGCACGCCGGCGGAGCGCGGCAAGCACGGCGTGGGCGGCGCCATAGCGAGCGGTGCGGATGAATCGATCGGCCTGCTGCAGCAGTTTGCCGTCGGCTTGGGGGGCGGTCATGGGCTTGCTCCTTTTGAGCGACGCCTGGCCGGGCCGGGATTGGTCCGGCGTATCCGTTTTGCGGTTTTAGGGCTTGGCACCAAGCCCGGCGGCGAGGTCGGCATTGACGGCTAACAGGAAGTCGACGTCGGGGTTGTCCTGCTCGATCTCGCGTTGCACGGCGCGCCCGACCGAGACGATTGAGGCCTTCAGCGTGTCCGGCAGGGCATTCTCCGGGTCTCGCACGATGTCGATGACGGCGCCCCATAAGCGGCTGGTGTCTGACAGCGCCCGTACCCGCGCAACTTGCCCGCCTTCACGGGACTGGCGCAAAGCCGCGTTGGCGCGCAGGAAAAGGTCGGCTTCCTGCTCGCGCAGGCCGCGGAGATTCTGGGCGGCGGTGTAGGCCCGGGTCATCTGGTAGGTGGTCGACATGGGATTTTCCCTGCTCAATCGTGAAAGAAGTCGCGCATTCGTCCGTTCGGGCCTGCCCTGGCGGGAAGCGCGCCACGCGGGTCTCGCGTGGCGGCTCCTCAGGCCGGTGCCGCCGCGAAGGCGGGATGGTGGACACGCTCGCTGGCGATAACGCTGGGGTCCGGCCGGCACAGCACGGAATCCTCATGGCGGATGATCCGCCGCACCAGTTTGAGCGCGAGGTAACAATTATCCTCTTCGGCCGCCGCCAAGGCGCGATCCAGGATCTCGCGGGCGAGTGCCGAAGTGGTCGACAGCTTGAAAGCTTCGATGAGTTCGCGGGCGGCGATCAGGCCGCGGGTCCGTTCCTCATCGACGCCGATATAGGCGGCCTGCAAGGCGAAATAGATCCGCCGTGCCGGGCTATCCGCCTCCGCGGGACCCATGATCTGTTTGCCAAACAGAAACCGGGCATGCGCGGTGAGTTCGAGACGGGTTTTCGTGCGGAACCGGATGGGCGCGCCGTTCACGATCATCATCTCGCCGGGACGGAGTTCGAGTACCAAGGTAGACATCCGTTCAGTCTCCTGCTCGCCGCAATGCGGCGAAACATCCCTGCCTGACGGCGCACGTTTTGTGCGCCCGCCGTGCGCGTGCGCGGGCTTACTTGAACAGACTGAGCAGGCTCTGCGGCGCCTGATTGGCGATGGAGAGCGACTGGGTGCCGAGCTGCTGGCGGATCTGCAACGACTGCATCTTCGCCGATTCCTTGGCCAGGTCGGCGTCGATCAGGGCGCCGAGGCCGTTGTTGAGCGCGTCGATCTTATCGGAGTTGTAGCTCACCTGGTTGCCGACATAGGTCGCCGCCGAACCGTACTTGTTCATGGCGGTGCCGAGCGAGGTCAGCTGGTTCATGAACGTAGCACTGGACGCGGTGCCGATCAGGCTCGCCACGGTCGCCGCGCCGTTGAGCTGCGTGCTGGTGAAGCTGATGCTGGCCATGAAGGCCGAGCCGCTGAATGTGGTGATGCCGTAGGTCGCGGCATTCTCGTTGCGAACCACCGCGACGTTGCCGAACCCGCTATTGCCACCGATGTCGCCGACCAGGGTTTTCGAGCTGTACGTCGCGTCCTGGAAGAAGGACTTCATGTTGGTGACCAGCGACTGGTACTGCTGGATGTACTGCGCCCGCTGCGTGCCCTGGGTGTTGCTGTCGGCGAGCTTCACCAGCACGTCACGCGCGGAGGACATTGTGTTTGAAACGTCGTTCAGCGCGGTGTTGGTGGTCGAGAGCAGACCCTGAACGTTGCCGAGCTGCTGGTTTGCGCTGGTCAGCGCGTTGACGTCCGAACGCACACGCTGGGCCACGGCATAGGCCGCGCCATCATCCGTCGCGTCCGCGACGCGAAAGCCGGTCGAGATCTGCTTCTGCGTCGCCTGTAGCATCGAGTTGGTGGAGTTGAGCGACTGGAGCGCGATCGTCGCGCCCATGTTGGTGTTCACGGAGTTCAGAGGCATGGCGATTTTCCTACTTGCCCTAGAGATGAAGCCTGCCCCCGCGGTTTTGGCGGGTGTGCGAGTAACGTCGCATCGATTGATTAACCGGGAGTGAAAGCGCGGCGGTCATTCAGCGCCGTGAAGCGATTTCTTATCCGAGAAACGCCGACAGGCTGAGCCCGCGCAGCGCCCCGAGGAGCTGGTAGGAAGATTGCAACTGGGTCTGCGCCGCCGAGAGGTTCGACAGGGTGGTGGCCATGTCGACGTCCTGTGCGTCGCTGATCTGCTTTTGCAATGCGGTGGTGGTATCGGCGAGGCGCTGGCCGGTGGTGGTCATGCTGGTTTGCCGATTGCCCAGCACGCCGGCATCGCCGTTCAGCGCGGTGATGGCGTCACCGAGGCTGGAGTGGACGTCATCGACCAGCGTACCGAAGCCCGTGACGCTCGCCTGAGAGCTTGAAAGCGCCCCGATCGTCGCCAGGGCCCGCATGATGTCGCGGATGTAGGAGCCGGTGGTCGAGGTGCCGGTCGAGGCCACGTCGGCGTTGGTGCCGGCGACGATGCCGATCGGCTGATATTGGCCGTCCCCGGTCTGCACCACGGGCCGCGCGCCCTGGATCACCGGTGCGGCCTGCGACAGCACAGCCGCGAACGGCGATACGCCGGCAGCGTTGGAGGAGGCGATGCTGAGAGTTGCGACGATGGTCGCCGCCGCCCCGGTGGTCGCGAGTTTGCTGACCGCGTTGGAGATTCCACCGACGAAGTTGCTGGAATTGATCTGGTCGGGGTTCGGAACCGGCTCGGTGGAACCATAGATGCCGGAAAAGACGTAGGTATCGCCGAATTTGCTGTTGAGCAGCCCGGTGACCTGGCGCAGCGCATCCCGCGCCGACGCCGCGGTGGCGTCGATCGCGGTCGCGTTGAGCCCACTGAGAGCGTTGGTCTGCGCGAAAAAGCTCGAGGCGATGTCGCTGATCTGCGACAGCGCCGATTGCGTGGTCGCCATCGGCCCGCTTGCCGCCTGAATGTTGGCCTGCCAGGTTTGCACGTGGTCGAGCGCCGCGTTCAACGTCAGCGAGGCGTTCGCGGTGGTGCCGAGGCCCGCGTAGGTGTCGGAGATCAGGCCGTCGCCGGCCTGGCGCGTGAGGGTGTCGAGATGGGCGCGGACCACTGCGGCATCGGCGATCGCGTTCGACAGGGCATCATTGCCCGAGGCCCCGCCACCGTAACTCGAAATCTGCACGTTCCCTCCTTCGGTTGCTACTGGGCGAGTTGCAGAAGCTGCGTCCACAGGCTCTGCATCGTGGTGATGACGCGGGCATTGGCGGAGTAGGCGTTCTGCAGGGTGATCATGTGGGACAGCTCGGTATCCATGCTGACGCCGGACTGTACCGACAGGCTTTGCTGCAGGGCGGTCTGCGTATCGTTCGCGCTGGTCACCGCATTGGCCGCGGTCGAGGCGTCATCGGCCTGGCGGGTGACGATCGTGCTGGCGAAGGAGGAGATGTCGGCCGCCGCGACCGCAGGCGAGGACAGCGTGCCGGTCGGGCCCATCTGCGTAAGGTTGGGCGGGGATTGCGGTGAACCGGGGGCGATGTTTGCGCCGAACGTGTAGTTGAGGATCCGGGTGATCAACGTGCTGAAGCCCGTGGGCCCGCCCGCCGGGTTGGGCGTGAAGGCCTGCGCGCCGCCTGGGCTGCCGGCGATGCTGGAAGTTCCGTCGCGGACCAGCCGAGGATTCGCGGCGATGGCCGGGGTGACCGTGATCTGCCCGGCATAGCCGACATACGGCGCCTGGCGGGGCGGGGAAGCCGCGGGGATGGCGGCGTGTCCGGCGGCATCTGAAAACAGCCCAAGCCCCTGGTCGCTGAAGCGGGTCTGCAGCGTTACCGCGAATTCGTCCAGCATCGCCTGATCGGTCGGCAAGGCCGTGTCACGCAACGCAATCGCGCCGCCGATCGACCCTGACCGCAGCGACGTGGTGACATCGACCCCGTTCAGCATCACGCCGGGCACGCCGCCGCCGGGATAGGATGAGCTTGGCCCCAGCGTCGCGCCGGCGACGCTGAGCTGGCCGGTGCCGTTGGTCGGGAGTTCGAGCCCGCTGGGCGTGAAAACGGTCATCTCGCCGTTCGGCCGGGTGACGAAGGAGAGGTCGACGTAGTTCGAGGCGTCCATCGTCGCGCTATCGCGCTGGTTTTCCAGATCGGCGGTGCCGACGCCGGCGGCCTTGGCGGCGACGATCTGGCGATTGAGGCTGCCGATGGTCGTGAGGTCGGCGTTCAGCGAACCGACGTCACTGACAACCTGGTCGTGTGCGTTCTGGCGGAGTTGCGAGATCAGGGTGGATGAATCGCGCAGATGCGTGGCCAATGCGCTCGCCTGGTCGATCACCGCCTGCTGCTGCGGGGCGGCCGATGGGTCGTTCAACAGGGTGGAGAAGCTATTGGAGAGATTGCCGAGCAGCGAGGTGAGATCCGTCCCGGCGCCGGGCGTGCCCTGCATGGCGTCGATCTGCGACAGCGCGGTGGCGCGCACTTTCGCCTCGCCGGCGGCCGCGTTCTGGCTCGCCAGGCGCGCCTGCAACGCGACATCCAGGTCGCGCACCGTCGTGCCGGTGCTGACCCCCATCGGCAGATCGCCGCTCCCCAGCGCCTGCTGCTGCAAGGTTTCGTGCACGTAGTTCGGCGTGCGGGCGTTGGCGATGTTCTGCGACACCACCGCGAGCCCGCGATTGATGTTGGCAAGCCCGGACATGGCGATCGACAGCGGATCAACCTGCGACATCGTTCAGTCCTTGTTGCAGGGTGCCCGGATGTTCAGCGCTTGAGGTCGAGTGTCTGCTGCAGCATGTCATCGGCGGTGGTGATCATCTTGGCATTGGCCGAATAGGCGCGCTGCGCCACGATCAGGCGGGTGAACTCGGTGGCGATATCGACGTTGGACTGCTCGATCGAGCCGATCACCAGATTACCCGCCCCGCTCGAACCGGCGGCGTTGGCCAGCGCGACGCCGGAGGCCTGGGTGGCGGAGAAGGACTGGCCGTCCTGGCGTTGCAGCCCGTCGGGGTTGTTGAAGACGATGACCGGGATCTGGGCGATCGCGCGGGACTGTCCGTTGTCGTAGTTGACGATGACCTTCCCCGAAGTGTCGGTGGAGACGCTGCTGAAACTGCCGGGTGGCACCCCGTTCTGCGTCAGGCCACGCAGCGTGTAGGTGGAGCCGGCATACTGGGTCACCCCGGTGGACTGGCCGAACACGCCCATGTTGAGGTTCACCACCTGCGGCCCGTTGCCGAAATCCGCGGTGAAGGAGAAGGCGGCCGGCGCACCCGCGGTATATCCGCTCGTCGTCATCGTCCCGGTGGGCGCGGTGATGTCGCCGACGGTTCCGTCCGGCACCGCATGGCCGCTCGCGGTGGGGCCGAAGGCTACGTTCACCGACCCCACGGCGGCGGATTTGATGTCATCGGGTACATTGACACTCACCGTCCAGTTGTTGCTCGACGTCTGGGTCCAGTTCATGACCACGGTGTGCGAGGTGCCGAGGCTGTCGTAGATGTTCACCTGCGAGGTCACCGGCGTATTGCTGGCCGGGCTCGCCGGCAGGTTCGCCGACAGGGTGAGCTGGGTGGTAGCCACCGGGCTGTCGATGGTCTGCGATACCTGAATCGGGCTGATGGCGTTCTGATCGACCGCTCCGGTTACCGGGTCGACCGTCCAGCCGTTGAGATAGGCCCCGGCGCTGTTGGTGATGTAGCCGTTCTCGTTCAGCGAAAAATCGCCGGCCCGCGTATAGGATGGTACATTGGAGAACACCGGCAGACCGCCGTTCGATCCGGTGACGGTGCTGACCGGGAAGAAGCCCTGGCCCGCGATGGCCATGGCGAGCGGATTGCTCGATTGCGAGAGCGTGCCCTGGATCGAGTTGGTGTATTCCGGCCGCGTCACCACCGAGCCCGGCGAATTCGAATTTGCGGTGCTTTCGGTGAGATAGTCGATGAACGTCGTCTGGACGCCTTTGTACCCCACGGTCTGGCTGTTCGCGATGTTGTCGCTGATGTTGCCGAAGGCCGATGACTGGGCCGCGAGGCCGGTGATCGCCGTGTTCATGGCGCCGAATAGACTCATTGCGCGTTCTCCGTTGCTGCTGGCCTGGCGCCCGCGACGGCGCCGGGCAGCACGACGCAGCTTTCGTGCCAACAGCGCGCCGGCCGGAAATCGGCGGTCGCGGCCGGATTGGGCGGCGGCCCGCCGCGCCGGCGCGGGCCAGCCCGGCAAGAGCGGCCCGGCGGAATCTGCCGGGCGGCGCCGTACGCGCCCCCCGCCGACGGGGCGCATGCGGCCACGGATGGCGGGTTTGGCGCCCCGCAGCACGTGGCCCGCTGCTTGCATCTAGCCGCTCGCATTCAGTCGCGTCGGTTCGGCAAGCGCGACGCTGGAGGATCTGCCTTGCCCATAGACCCGACCTCCCAACCCGCCCTGCCGGCCCAGGCCGCCACTACGCTTCCCGCCACGGCACTTCCCGCCACCGCGCTCCTCAAAGCCGCCGCCGCGGGTGGGGCGGCACCGAGCGCGCCCGCGCCATCGTTCGGCGCCGAACTGCTGGGCGCGATCCAGGCGCTGCCGGCCGCCGGGGAGGGCGGCTCCCCTCTGCCGGGCACCGGTGCGGCCCCGCCCTCACCCGCCCCGGCGGCCACCGGGACGATCGGCTGGACCGGTCCGCAAATCGCCGCGCTCACCACGGACCTCACGCCCCCGACGGCCGCGGTGGCGGATCAGCTGCTCCCGCTTGTTCCGGGCGGTCCCCCGCAGCCCGCGCGGGCGGAGGTGCAACCCGCCCCCGCCAAGCCGCGCCCGGCGCGCAAGGATGCGGCGGAAAGCCCCGTTCCGGCGGACCCGTCGCCGGTCGTGGCAACACCGGATCCGGCGAATGCCGCGCCCATGGTGTCGCCTCCCCCCCCTCCGCCAATGCCCCTACCGCCGGCGACCTCCCTCCCCGCCACTGTGACGGCCACGGCGACGGCGCCCGCCGGCGCGCCGCAGTCGCCAACCATCCATGCGGCCGCGCACGAAGCCGCCCCGCCGCGGACCCGGAACAGCGCCGATGCGACACCACTGCCGGAGGCCACCGCCGCCCCGCCGCCACCGGCTCCGCGGGACGGGCCGCCGGCGCTCTCGATCATCCCATCGCTCACGGCCTCGACGGCATCACCGACGGCATCTGGCGCGACCGCGCCCCCCGCGGCTCCAACGTCGTCCATCGCATCCTCCGCCCCCGCGCCGGAGAGCCGGCCGGAACTCACCTACCAGCCCCCGGCCCACCCCGGCGCGCCGGAACGGCTGACCCTGAAACTCACGCCGGCCGAACTCGGCGCGGTGACCTTCGAGATCCGTTCCTCAGCCGACGGGCCGCGCCAGATCCACGTGCTGATCGACCGCGCCGAGACGCTCACCTTGTTCCAGCAGGACCACCAGCACCTCGCCAGCGCCTTGAGCCGCGCCGGGCTCGAGGGCGGCGATACCCAGGTCACCGTCAGCCTGGCCAGCGATCGCGCGCCGCCGCCGGACACACAAGGCGGCGGCCTGCCGTCGCAGGGCCAGTCGGCCGCCGGGTTTTCCGCATCCGGCCAAGGCGGCGGCGGAGCCGAGCGGCAGGCCCAGCCGGGCCGCGGGCCGGGCACCGATTTTGCCGCCCCGCCCGGCGCGGACGCGGAGACCGCACCCCCCGGCCGCGCCCCGCTGGCCTACGCCATGCTCGATATTTTCGCCTGACCCGAACGGGAGATCCGCACCATGTCCCTCGCCGCCACCACGCCCACCGGCCTCGCCGTCGCCGCCGCCGGTTCGGCCAGCACCGCAGGCGCCGCCGCCACCACGGCCGGCAACACCCTTGCCGGCAACTTCAACACCTTCCTCACCCTGCTCACCACCCAGATGCAGAACCAGGACCCGACGGCGCCGCTGGACACCAACCAGTTCACCTCGCAGCTCGTCCAGTTTGCCAGCGTCGAGCAGCAGATCAACGCCAATACCAACCTGCAGACGCTGATCGGCCTCTCCAGCGCGAGCAGTCTCTACCAGGCCTCCTCGATGATCGGGCATACCGTGGCGGTCGCTTCGTCCCAGATGCCGCTGCAGAACGGCCAGGCCGGCCTGCAGTTCACCCTGGCCGACGCCGGGAATGTTGACGTCACGGTGTCCAATTCCTCCGGCGTCGCCCTCTACAACACCACGGTGGCGGGTAACCAGGGCACCAATACCTGGGTCTGGAATGGCGTGAACTCGAATGGCGTCACCCAGCCGGACGGCACCTACACGGTCTCCGTCACCACGAGCGGTGGCGCCCAGTCGGCCGTTCCCTTCAACGTCCTCGGCACCGCGACCGGCGTCACCACCTCGGGCCAGACCCCGAGCATCGGCCTGGGCCCGCTGACGGTGCCGATGAGCGCGGTGCGTGGCGTCATCAACTGAATGCGGGAGTGATCGCCACCGGCAGGTTCTGCCGGGTGCGTTCATACTTCCTTAGGTCTCCGACGCCACCTTGTGCCCCGACGGCAAAATCGCCGCGGGTGCGAGGTCATTCATGGTGTCCAGTGCGGCACAATTCATCTTCCCGGGGGGGCTCCCCCGGCGCCGCGGCCAGGCCGCCGGCGCGTGCCATGGAGGCGCCGCGTGAACGGCGTGCTCGACGGCCTGAAGGCGCTCGGCGCCGGCCGTCTGCTCGGCCTCGCCGTCGCCGCGGCGATCACGGTCGTCGCATTGCTGACGTTGACCACGATGTCCGGCTCCGAGCCGATGACGCTGCTCTACGGCGAGCTCGACCTTGGGGATTCCGCCGCGATCGCCGAGCATCTCGACAAGCAGCAGATCCCCTATCAGATCCGCGCCGGCGGCAAGCAGATCTACGTCACCGCTGATCGCGTCGCCCGGGCGCGCCTGATGCTGGCCCATGAATCGCTGCCGGTCGGCGGGGTTGTCGGCTACGAGATCATCGATCGCGGCAACGGCATGGCGACCACCCAGTTCGAGCAGCGGATGAACCAGCTCCGCGCGCTTGAGGGCGAGCTGACACGCACCATCCGGGCGATCGACGGGGTGCGCAACGCCCGGGTGCATATCGTGCTGCCGCGCCGCGAGCCGTTCGAGCGGCAAACCCCCATCGCCCAGGCCTCGGTGCTCGTCACCACCGGCAAGGCCGGGCTCGACCGCGAGAGCGTGCAGACCATCACCCACTTGGTGGCCACCGCCGTGCCGGGCCTCAAGGTCGAGAACATCACCATCGCCGACCAGCGCGGCAATCTGCTGTCCCGCGCCGGCACTGCCGGGGCCGGGCGCGGGCAGGAACACGCCGATGAGCTGCGCCGCGCCATGGAAGTGCGGCTCGCCCGCTCGGTCGAGGAGATCCTCGAGCGCGGCACCGGGCCCGGCCGGGTGCGCGCCGAGGCGACCGTCGATCTCGACCTCGACCGGGTGAGCGAAACCCGCGAGCAGTTCGACCCGGACGGCCAGGTGGTGCGCAGCACGCAAACCGGCAACACCAGCAGCCGCAGCACCGAGGCGGCATCCTCTTCCGTTTCCGTGCAGAACAACCTGCCCAACGCCGATGCCGGCCAGGGCGGCAATGGCAGCCAGGAGCAGCGCCAGGACGAGACCACCAACTACGAAATCAGCAAGACCGTGCGCAGCCTGGTCCGCGAGCAGGCCCAGATCCGCCGCATCAGCATCGCCATCCTGGTGGACGGGCTCGACGAGAAGGGCCCCGGCGGCGAGCCGGTGTGGCGGGCGCGCACCCCGGAGGAGCTCGATCAGATGGCCCGCATCGCCAAGACCGCGGTGGGCTTCGACGCCAAGCGCGGCGACCAGTTCGAAATCGTCAACATGCGCTTCGCCGTGCGGGATGATCCGGTGCCCGCCGAGCCGCAGCGCCTGTTCGGCCTGCCGATCGTGAAGGACGATCTGATGAGCATCGCCCGCGCCGCGGTGCCTGCCCTCGTGGTGCTGCTGATGCTGCTGTTCATCCTCCGGCCGATGATCAAGCGCCTCACCACCGCGCCGGCCCTGGCCGAGGGCGGGCTGGCGCTGGCCGGCGGCGTCTCGTTCGATGCCCTGGCCTCCGGCGACCCCGGCGACCCCAGGATCGCCGGGTCCGGCGCGGGCGCCCCGGGCCGCGCGGTGATGGTGCCGGGCGAGCAGGGCGCGGAGGATGACGAAATCAGCGTGCACAACGTCGAAGGCGCGCTCAAGGCGACCTCGGTCCGACGCATCACCTCGCTGGTCGAGCGTCACCCCGAGGAATCCCTCTCAATTGTCCGCGCCTGGTTGCGGCAGGAGCAGAACTGATGGCATCCCGTGACGACACCCGCTCGATGGCCGGCCCGCTCAAAGCCGCCGTACTGATGCTCGCGCTCGGCGAAGAGCGCTGCGCGCAGATTTTCAGCCTGATGCACGAGGACGAGATCAAGGAACTCTCCGCCGCGATGGCACAGCTCGGCCCGGTGCAGGCGGAAACGGTCGAGCGGATTTGCGTCGAGTTTTCCGAAAACCTCGGCGGCGCCGGCACTCTGGTCGGCGGCTTCGAGAATACCGAGCGCCTGCTGCTGAAGACCCTCCCGCGCGAGCGCGTCGCGCAGATCATGGAGGAGATCCGCGGCCCTGCCGGGCGAACGATGTGGGACAAGCTCGGCAACGTCAACGAGGTGGTGCTCGCCAACTACCTCAAGAACGAATACCCGCAGACCGTCGCCGTCGTGCTCTCCAAGGTGCGCTCCGAGCACGCCGCTCGCGTGCTGGCGCTGCTGCCGGAAGGCTTCGCGATGGAGGTCGTCATGCGGATGCTGCGCATGGAAAGCATCCAGCGCGACGTGCTCGATGGCGTCGAACGCACCTTGCGCGCCGAGTTCATGTCCAACCTCTCGCGCAGCACGCGCCGCGACGCGCACGAAATGATTGCCGATATCTTCAACAACCTCGACCGTCAGGCCGAGACCCGCTTCATCGGCGCGCTCGAGGAGCGCAACCGCGAGTCCGCCGAGAAGATCAAGTCGCTGATGTTCACCTTCGACGACCTCCAGCGCCTCACCCCGATGGCGGTCCAGGTGCTGCTGCGTTCCGTCGACAAGGAGAAGCTGCCGCTCGCCCTCAAGGGCGCCTCCGAGAAGCTGCGCGAAATGTTCTTCGGCAACCTCTCCGAGCGTGCCGGCAAGATGCTGCGCGACGATATCGAGGCGCTCGGCGCGGTCAAGCTGCGCGATGTCGACGACGCCCAGGCGGCCATCGTCGCCCAGGCCAAGGAGCTCGCGGCGCAAGGCCAGATCGAGATCGGCGAAGGCAAGGATGAGGAGATGGTCTATTGAACGCCGTCACCCGCCCGGCCCGCCGCCTGCTGGTGGAGGATTTCGACGCCCCGCCCCCCGTCCGCGCGTCCACGCCAGCCGCGCCGTTTTGCCCCTGCGCCCGCTGCGCCGCCGAGGGACGTTCGGCGGAGTGCCCGTCGGCGAGCTACGATGATGGACTGGCGCGCGGACGCGAGCTGCGCGCCCTCGACGACACCGCCGCCGCCGAGGCGCTGACGCTGGAACTCTCCGACGCCCTGGCGCGCAGCACCGATCAGGCCACCATGGCGGCGGAGCAAACCGCCGCCGCGCTCTCCCGCGTCGTGATCGCCGCGCTCGCCGCCGCCCTGCCGGCCACATTCGCCCGCCTCGCCGCCGCCGAGGCCCGCGCGATCGCCGAGGCGGTGCTCCCCTCCCTCGCCAGCGAACCGGCGGTAACGATCGACGTCGCCGCCCCCGCGTTCGAGGTGATCCGCGGCGCGGTCAGCGGCCTGCCGCGCGCCAGCCAGTCCCGCATCACCCTGCATCGGCGCGACGGCGATGCGGGGGACGATCTCTGCATCGCCTGGTCCGCCGGGCTGGTCCGGCGCAACCACGCCGAGGCCCTGGCGCGGGTGATGGACACGCTCTCCCAGTTCGGCCTGGCCCCGGCCGAAGACGACGCCTGTTCACGTCACCATCTCTTGGAGACCACCACACATGGATGAACCTCTCGGCCTCTCCGACTTGTCGGAAACCCCCGGCGGCGCAGGTGAACCGCAAAGCGGTCGCGCGGCACGCAACCTGGAAGCGGTCTATGATATTCCGGTCACCGTCAGCGCGGTGCTCGGCAAGGCGACGATGCAGGTCAACCAGCTGCTCAAGCTCGGCCGCGGTGCGGTCGTCGAGCTGGACCGCAAACTCGGCGAGGCGATCGACATCTACGTCAACAACCGCCTGGTCGCGCGCGGCGAGGTGGTGATGGTGGATGATAACCGGCTCGGCGTGACGATGACCGAAATCGTCAAGACGGACCGGTCGTTCTAGGCCGCCGCCATGCGCATCATGATCGTCGGCGCGCTGTCCGGCCGGCTCGGCGAGGCCTCCATCCTCGCACGCGAGGCGGGTGCGCAACTCGACCACGCCGAGACCGTCGATCTGGCCACGCGGGCGCTCGCGCGGGGCGCCAATGTCGAGATGATCTTCTGCGACGTCGCGCTGCCGATTCGCGATCTGCTGGACTTCATCCGCGCCCAGCGCCACGACATCTTCGTCATCGCCTGCGGCACCAACGCCCAGGCCGACGAGGCGGTCGCTGCGATCCGCGCCGGGGCGCGCGAGTTCCTCCCCTTGCCGCCCGATCCCCTGCTGATCGCGGCGATCCTGCACGAGGCGAGCCATGATCGCCACGCCCCGATCGCCCGCGACCCGGCGATGCTCGCCACCATCCGCCGCGCCGAGCAGATCGCCCGCACGGACGCCTCCGTACTGCTGACAGGCGCGTCCGGCACCGGCAAGGAGGTGATCGCCCGCTTCATCCACGCATCCTCCCGCCGCGCCGACGGTCCCTTCGTCGGCGTCAACTGTGCCGCCATCCCCGACACCATGCTGGAGAGCGAGTTGTTCGGCCACGAGAAAGGCGCCTTCAGCGGCGCGGTGGCGCGGCGTGTCGGCAAGTTCGAGATGGCGGAAGGCGGCACGCTGCTGCTCGACGAAATCAGCGAAATGGACGTGCGGATCCAGGCCAAGCTGCTGCGCGCCATCCAGGAGCGCGAGATCGATCGGCTCGGCGGCGGCAAGCCGGTGCGGGTGAATGTGCGGATCATCGCCACCTCCAACCGCAACCTGCCCGACGACATCGCCGCCGGGCGTTTCCGCGAGGACCTCTATTTCCGCCTCAACGTGGTCAGCCTGCGCCTGCCGTCGCTGGCGGAGCGGCCGGCCGATATCCCCCGTCTCGCCGAACATTTCGCCGAACACTACGCCCGCCTCAACGGCATCCCGCAGCGCAAGCTCTCCACCGCCTGCCTCGCCCGCCTCGCCCGGCATCGCTGGCCCGGCAACGTGCGCGAGCTGGAAAACACCATGCATCGCGCAGTGCTGCTGGCCGAGGGCCATGACATCGGGCCCGAGGCGCTTGATCTCGACGAAGCCGGCCCGGCCCCGCGCCCCGCGGCCGACGGTGAGAGCTTCGTCGGAAGGCGCATCGAGGATGTCGAGCGGGACCTGATCCTGCACACCCTCTCGCACACCAATGGCAACCGCACCCACGCCGCCGTGCTGCTCGGCATTTCCATCCGCGCGCTACGCAACAAGCTCAGGGATTATAGCAGCAGCGGCATCGCCGTACCCCCGCCGCTCGCGGGGGTAGCCGGGTGAACGCGCAGGTCGCCGCTTTCGGGGCCAGCCTGCAACCGGTGTTCGACCGGATGCAGCGCTATCTGCCGGCGCGCGACGTCGGCCTCGCGGTCGGCGTGATCATCCTGCTTTCGGTGCTCGTGCTTCCTTTGCCGCGTTTCGTGCTCGATGTCGGCCTCGCGCTCTCCATCACCTCCTCGGTGCTGGTGCTGATGGTGGCGATGTTCCTTGGCAAGCCGCTCGAATTCACCAGTTTCCCGACGCTTCTTCTGCTCACCACATTGCTTCGCCTCTCGCTCAACGTCGCCACCACCCGCCTGATCCTCTCGCATGGCAGCGAGGGGCACCTGGCCGCTGGGCATGTCGTCGCGGCCTTCGGCGGGCTGCTGATGGGCGGCGATGTGATGATCGGGGTGATCCTGTTTGCCATCCTGCTGGTGGTGAACTTCATGGTCATCACCAAGGGCTCCGGCCGCATCGCGGAGGTGGCGGCCCGCTTCAGCCTCGATGCGATGCCGGGCAAGCAGATGGCGATCGACGCCGATCTCTCCTCGGGCATGATCAACGAGGCCGAGGCGCGGCGGCGGCGGCGGGAGCTGGAGGCGGAGAGCGCCTTCTTCGGCGCCATGGATGGCGCGGCGAAATTCGTCCGTGGCGATGCGATCGCGGCACTCATCATCACCTTCATCAACATCATCGGCGGGCTCGCCATCGGCGTGCTGCGGCATGGCATGGGCGTGGCGGCGGCGGCCAGTACCTTCACCACGCTCACCGTCGGCGATGGCCTGGTGAGCCAGATCCCCTCGCTGCTGGTCAGCACCGCGGCGGGCATCGTGGTGACCAAGGGCGGCATGGAGGGCAGCACGGAGGCGACCATCGTGCGCCAGCTCGGCGGCGCCAAGCCACTGGCCCTCGCGGCCGCGGCGGCGGGCGTGCTGGCGCTGATGCCGGGCCTTCCCTTCCTGCCGTTCATCGGGCTGGCCGGGATTTCGGGCGGGGCGGCCTATCTGCGCTGGAAGACACCGGAGGCGCCGGCGGAACCGGCGGTGCAGACGGTACACGCCAATGCGGAGGCGCCGATCGCGGATGCGCTGCGGATCGACCATATCCGCATCGAGCTTGGCTATGGGCTGCTCGGCCTGGCCGGCGGCGAGGGCGCGCGGTTGACTGAGCAGATCAAGGCGCTGCGGCGCTCGATCGCCACCGAGCTCGGCTTCATCCTCCCGGCCGTGCGGATCCAGGACAACATGGAGCTGGGGGCGGACGAATATTGCGTCCGCATCAAGGAGATCGTCGCCGGGCGCGGGCAGTTGCGGCCGGGCAAGTTCCTCGCGATGGGCGACGCCAGTTTCGCTCCGCGCGGCGAGCCGACGCAGGAACCCGCCTTCGGCCTTCCCGCCACCTGGATCGAGGCGGCGGACAAGGATGAGGCGGCGTTGCGGGGGCTGACGGTGGTCGACCCCTCCAGCGTGATGGCGACGCATCTGACGGAGCTGGTGAAGCAGAACCTCGCCGAGTTGCTGTCCTTCGCCGAGACCCAGAAGCTGATCGACGACCTTCCGCGCGAGCATCAGAAGCTCGTCACCGAGCTGATCCCCTCGCTGATTTCCACCGGCGGGGTGCAACGGGTGCTGCAGGGGCTGCTGGCCGAGCTGGTATCGATCCGCGATCTCGCCACCATTCTCGAAGGTGTCCAGGAGGCATGCAGCGGCCAGGCCCGGGCCATTCCGGCGATCGTGTCCCATGTCCGCACCCGGCTCGCGCGGCAGATCAGCGACAGCCATGTCGGGCCGGCCGGCTATATCCCGCTGATCACCCTCTCGCCGGAATGGGAGGGGGCCTTCGCGGAAGCCATCGTCGGGCCGCCCGAGGATCGCCAGCTCGCCATCGCGCCGTCGAAACTCAGCGACTTCATGCAGCGGCTGCGGGTGGCTTTCGATACCGCGGGGCAGGCGGGCGAGGCGCCGGTGTTGCTGGCGAGCCAGAACATCCGGGTGCATCTGCGCGCCATCGTCGATCGCATCCGGCCGGGCACCGCAGTGCTGGCGCAGACCGAGATCCATGCGCGGGCGCGGATCCGCACCGTCGGCACGATCTAGGCCGGCATGCGCATCAAACTCTTCACCGCGCCGGGCATGCCAGAGGCAATCTCTGCCATCCGGGCCGAGCTTGGGCCGGATGCGGTGATCCTCGGTTCGCGCCGCATTCGCGGTGGCGTCGAGGTGACCGCGGCGCGGGATGACCCGGAGCCGGCACCGGCTCCGGCGCCGGCGCGGGAGAATTGTCCGCTGCGGGCGCATGGCACGCCGGAGGCTTTGGCGGCGCGGTTGCGCAATGCCCCCTTACCCTTTGCGTTGTCGGTCGCGTTCCGGTTCCGGCCGCTCGATGCGGAGGCGTTGGCGCGGCCCATCGTGTTTCTCGGCCCGCCGGGGGCGGGGAAGACGTTGACGGTGGCGCGGCTGGCGACCCGGATGGTGCTGGCCGGGGCCGGGCCGCGATTGTTGACCGCCGATACCAGCCGGGCCTGCGCCTTCGAACAGCTTGCCGCTTTCGCTACCCTGCTCGACCTTCCGCTCGCACCGTTCTCGGCCAATCCGGCGCCGGCGGGGCCGACCTTGATCGACACTGCGGGGCTCGACCCGTTCTGCGCGGCCGATCGGGCCGAGATTGCCGGCATTGTCGGCGCCAGCAATGGCCTGCCGGTGCTGGTGCTGCCCGGCGGGATTGACGCCGTCGAGGCCGCCGAGTTGGCCGACGCGTTTGGCGAGTGCGGGGCGACCCGGCTGATCGCCACGCGGCTCGATATCGCCCGGCGGCTCGGCGGCATTCTCGCCGCGGCGGAGCGGCTGCCCCTCGCCGAGGCCGGGATCAGCGCCTCGGCCGCGGAGGGGCTGGTGCCGATGACGCCGGAGCGCCTCGCTTCCATTCTGCAACGCCGGCAACGGCCACGGAGCTTCGCCTGATGCCACGACCTATTGGCCGACTGCTCGCCATCGCCTCGGGGAAAGGAGGGGTCGGCAAGACCTGGCTCGCTGTCACCCTCGCCCATGCCCTGGCCAATGCCGGCCGCCGGGTTTTGCTGGTCGATGCCGATTTTGGCCTCGCCAACGTCGACATCCAGCTTGGCCTGATGCCGGAGCAGGACATCACCACCTACCTTGCCGGGGCGGCGCCGATTGCCTCCGTCGTGCTGCGGCATCCCGCGGGGTTCGACATTCTGCCTGGCCGGTCCGGCGCGGCGCGGCTGGCCAATCTGCCGATCGATACCCTGGCGGATCTGCTCGCGGCGCTGCGCGGCATGGCCACGCGGTATGACCATATCCTGCTCGACCTCGGCTCCGGACTCGACGGGGCGATCCGCTACATCGCCGCCCATGCCGACGCGCTGCTGGTCGTGGCGACGGAAGAGCCGACCAGTATCACCGACGCCTACGCGGTGCTCAAACTCCACGCCCAGGACCGGCCGGCGCCGATCGAGGTGCGGATCGTGATCAACCAGGCGATCACCCAGGCCTCCGGGCGGCGGGTGTTCAACACCATCGCCAATGCCGCGCAGCGCTACCTCGGCGCCGCCCCCTCGCTGGCCGGGATCATCCGGCGGGATGACCGGGTGCGCGACGCGATCCGCCGGCAGATGCCGCTCTTGCAGCGCCATCCGACATCGCAGGCGGCGCAGGAGGCGGAGACATTGGCGGCGGCTTTGGCGGCTTGATGGGGGAAGGAAGCAAGCGCTTCTTTTTGAAAAAAGAAGCAAAAACTTTTTGTTCGTTTGGCTTGGCGGAGAGTGCTCGGAGATGGTATATAGTTGCTATAACGTAACAAATTGAGCGTGATTCGGCGCATCTGGCCAGGCGGGTTTTGAAAACTGGGGTGGGGTGGGGCGGCGCTCCAGGGGGGCGTGCATGGGCGGACGGGGCCCGTGATGGGGTATGGGCGGGCGCCGGCGGCGCGCCAATGTCGCTTGGGACGTGCCGGCGGGGGCGCGCAGGGCGGAGTCCCGGCGCAGGCCGGCGAAGGGGTTGAGTTTGGCGCGCCAGCGGCGGCGCAGCCGGGTCAGCCAGGAGCGGGCGGGCGGGGCCTTCGGGGTGTTTTCGGCGGTCTCCCGGTGTTGGACTTGGGCGCTGGGCGGGGCCGGCGGGGCGGCGAGGGTCTGGGCAATCCGCTCAAGATGGCGTGCCAGCAGGCGGCCGATGGGGCCGCTCTCCGCGCAGGCCTGCGCCATGGCCAGCAGCAACCCAGCAAGCGCCAACGCCAGACTCGCCGCAGGTGCGGCGGGCTGGTCCGGTGCGGGGGAAGGGGTTGCGATGTCCATGACGCTAGAAATAACATCGCAGTCAGGATCACGCAAGAGATTTTTTGCCAGGTCGGCAAAAAAATTTCTTAGATCGGGATGCGCTAACCCGGATAATTCATCAGCCTTGCCGACGATCGTCGACCGCCAAGCGTCCCCTCAGTTTCTGGTTGTTGCCGACAGTTGTCCATCAGGCCGCTTGACGGTCCGTTGGGCAGGCTTTGATGTCTGGCAGGCGCTGGGG
>CAIWAJ010000184.1:0-1522 GCA_903910565.1 uncultured Rhodospirillales bacterium | reverse complement strand
GGCATCGTGGTGACGATGCAGGAGGAGAAAAGCCAGCACAAGAACAAGGCCAAGGCGATGAAGATCCTGCGCGCGCGCATGTACGAGCAGCAGCGCGCCAGCCTGCACGCCGCCCGCTCGGCTGACCGCAAATCGCAGGTGGGCAGCGGCGATCGCAGCGAGCGCATCCGCACCTATAATTTTCCGCAGGGTCGCGTGTCGGATCATCGCATCAACCTCACGCTCTACAAGATCGACCGGGTGATGCAGGGCGATTTCGACGAGTTCGTCGACGCGCTGACCGCCGAGGACCAGGCGGCGCGGCTGGCCGAGCAGGAGTGATGGGGGAGGAAGGGCGTTCTTTTTGTGAACAAAAAGAACCAAAAAAACTTTTTCTGACTTCGTTGCCGTTGGGGTGCTCTCCCGGGATGGCTGGAAGCGGTACGCACCCATCGGATGAACGTTTTTTTCCAAAAAAGAACCGCTTCCTTGAGCACCCTGCGCGCCACCGCTGATGCCTTGCGGGGTGCTGGTATCGAGAGCCCCGCGTTTGAGGCCCGCCTGCTGATCGCTCACGCGCTCGCCCTGCCGCGTGGTGCGATTGCCACGACCGAGCCGGATCCTTTGGTGCTTGCTGGGCTTGTGGCGCGCCGGGTGGCGCGGGAGCCGATGGCGCTCATTCTTGGCCGTCAGGGGTTCTGGACGCTCGATCTTGAGGTCAGCCCCGCGACCTTGATCCCGCGCGCGGACTCGGAGACGCTGATTGAGGCGGCGCTGGCAGCCTGGCCGGATCGGGGCGCCGTGCGTCGGATTCTTGATCTCGGCACCGGCACCGGCTGCCTGCTGCTCGCCGCGCTGAGTGAGTTCCCCGGGGCGTTTGGGGTTGGGGTTGATCTGGTGCCGTCGGCCGCGGCGCTGGCCCGGCGCAATGCGGTTTCCTGCGGGCTGGCCGATCGGGCCGCGCTGCTGTGTGGGGTGTGGGACGCGGCGCTGGTGGGGCGGTTCGACCTGGTGCTGTCCAACCCGCCCTATATTCCGCGCGCGGACATCGTGGGGTTGATGCCGGAGGTCGCCGCGCATGAGCCGGCTTCGGCGCTCGATGGCGGGCCGGATGGGCTAGATGCCTATCGCGCGATCATCGCTGCCTTGCCGCTTCTGTTGGCGCCGGGTGGGGTTGCGGTGCTGGAACTCGGGGTTGGGCAGGCGGCGATGGTCGGCGACATCGCTTCGGCCGCCGGTTTCGCTCCGCCGGTGCTGCGTGCCGATCTCGGGGGTATTGATCGCGCCATGGTATTGCGCGGCAGCAGCGCTCAGAAAACGTTTGGCGTTGCCTCTCCGCGGGATTAGGTTCGCCCATAGGTGCGGCTGGCCTTTGTGCAGCCCGCCATCTTCCGTCGGCTGCGCCTGATCGGTGCCCGCGGGAACCCGGATACAGACAGGAAAGCGCTTCGACATCACATGAATATGAAACGCATGCGTGGACGCGGGCATCGTAGCGGTGGCGGCGGGGGAGGCGGCGGCGGCGGTGGCGGCAGCATGCGTC
>CAIWAJ010000183.1:0-2803 GCA_903910565.1 uncultured Rhodospirillales bacterium | reverse complement strand
TTCACGATCGGGCTGTCGCGGCTGGTGCGGTAGAGCGTCTGCTTCACCGCCACCACGTTGGGGTCGGCCGCGGCCTGGCGGAGGAACTGCACCACCACGTCGAAACTTTCGAAGGGGTGATGGACGATGATGTCCTTCGCGCGGATCGCCGCGAAGCAATCGCCGCCGAAATCGCGGATGCGCTCGGGGAAGCGCGGCGTGTAGGGCGGGAATAGCAGGTCCGGCCGGTCATCGACGATGAGCTGCGAGATGTCGGACAGGCCGAGCAGGCCGGACTGGTCGTAGATGTCCTGGCTGCTGGCGCCGAGCTCGTCGATCACCAGTTCGCGCAGCACCTCCGGCATGTCGGCGTTCACCGTGAGGTGGATCGCCACCCCCCGGCGCCGGCGCTTCAGCGCCGTCTCATAGGAGCGCACGAGGTCCTCGGCCTCTTCCTCGAACTCCACATCGGTATCGCGCACGAGGCGGAAGGAGCCGGAGGCGAGCACACGGAAGCCGGGGAACAGGCGGTGCAGCGAGAGGCGGACGAGATCTTCCAGCAGCACGAAGCGGATCGGCCCGGCCTCGCTTGCGGGCAGGCGGATGAAGCGCTCCACCAGCGCCGGCATCGGGATCAGCGCGCTCATGCCCTGGCCATCCGTCTCGCGCACCAGGCGCAGCACCATCACCAGCCCCATATTGGGGATGAAGGGGAAGGGATGCGCCGGGTCGATCGCCAGCGGGGTGAGGATCGGGAAGACGCGCTCCATGAACCAGGCATCGAGCCAGTTGCAATCCTGGTCCGACAATTCGCCGGTCTCGGTCACCACGATCCCCGCATCGGCGAGCTGGGCGCGCAAATTGCGCCAGGCCCGCTGCTGGTCGTTCATCAGCACCCGGGCGCGGGTCTCGACCTCGGCGAGCTGCTGGGCGGGGGAGCGGCCATCCTGCGAGAGCGTGGAGACTCCGGCCTTGGCCTGGCCGATCAGCCCGGCGACGCGCACGGAGTAGAACTCGTCGAGGTTGGCGGCGCTGATCGCCACGAATCGCAGCCGTTCGAGCAGGGGATGGCGGGGGTTTTCCGCCTCCTCGACCACGCGCTGGTTGAAGGCGAGCCAGGACAGCTCGCGGTTGATGAACCGATCGGGGTCCCGCGCGTCGATCGCCACCGGCGGCACTTCGATGGTGGCACCGGCCCCCCCCGCGACATGCATCGATGCGCCACCAGGCGGGGCGGTCTCGTCGTGCTTCATGGCGCGCTCCTTGCGGGAATTCCGGTTGTTGCGCGGCATGGCTACACGACCCTCCTGTCCGGCCGCGAGGGGGCCGGAGCATCCGTCATTGAAGTGTCATCCTCGTCCGCATCGAGCAACCCGGCAAGCGCGGCGGCGGCGAGCGGGCGGGTGATCTGCGCGCGGGCGGAAAAAGCGGCGCGATCGAGCCGGGCGGCGGCGAGGCGCAGGGCGGCGGGGGTGCGCGGGAGATGGCGCAGCAAATGCTCCTGCACCGGCTCCGGCACGGCGAGATGGCGCTCCACCAGCAGGCGGCGGAACAGCAGCCGGAGCAGCTCGTCATCCGCCGCCGCAATCGCCACGGCCGTCATCGCGCGCAGCCGGCTGGCGAGATCGGGCAGCGCGACATCCCACCGCCCGGGCGGGGTGTTGGAGGCGAGCAGCACCGGCTGACCGGCCTCGCCGGCGGCGTTGAGCAGATGCAGCAGGGCGTACTCGGGCGTGGCATCAGCCTCGTCGATCGCCAGCGGGTGCGCGGGGGGTGCGGGCACCAGCTCGGCGTCAATCTCCGGGCCGCGCAGGATCTCGGCCCCCTCCCGCAGCGCCCAGCCGTGCAGCAGATGTGTTTTGCCGCAACCCGGCGGCCCCCACACGGCAAGCCGGCCCAGCGGCCAGTCCGCGGTGCGGGCAAGCCAGGCGCGGGCCTCGGCGTTCGACGCGGCTTCGATGAAATCGCCGGGCTCGAAGCGGGGTGCCGGGTCGAACGGCAGCGCGAGTTGGCGGATGCGCGCCTTCATCGCCGCGCCGCCTTCACGATGTAGGCGGCGCCCGAGACCAGCGTGCTCGCCGCCACGATCCAGATCAGCAGGCTGTGCAGCGGATGGTCGTGGCGCTCCACCCCGGCGAGGAACAGCGAGGCCGCCACCAGCATGATCTGCAGCAGGGTGTTGAGCTTGGAGACCAGCAGTGGCCTGATCTGCGGCGGATCGCCCAGCAGGTACAGCACCAGCACCCCGCCGACGATGATGAGATCACGAAACACCACCATGATCGCCAGCCAATCCGGCAGCACATGGACGGCAGCGAGCATGATGAACATCGTCACCAGCAGCGCCTTGTCGGCGACCGGGTCCAGCAGCGCGCCGACGTAGGACGGCCCCTGCCGGCGGGCCAGCCAGCCATCCACCCCGTCCGACACGCCGGCGCCGAGGAACAGCCAGAAAGCCGGCATGAACTGGGCGTGCAGCACCAGGTACACCGCGCCCGGCACCGCGCAGAGCCGAGCGAAGGTGATCACGTTGGGCAGCGTCATCAGGGCGGCTGAATGCGCGGGGGCGGCGCGACCGGTATCAGGCATGCCGACCCGCTCCGGGTTCGCGCATTGCGCGCCGGGGTGGGCTATGGTTCTTTCCGCCCGCTTCCGGCGGCGTGATTGTCGCGACTTTTGCTTTCACCTAGGCCCGGTCCAGATCAACCGCGCCAGTATACACCGAGGGCGGCCATGGCCAGCATGACCTATCGCGCGGCGGGCGTTGACATCGACGCAGGGGACGAACTGGTGGAGCGCATCAAGCCGCTCGCCCGGGCGACCA
>CAIWAJ010000182.1:0-2646 GCA_903910565.1 uncultured Rhodospirillales bacterium | reverse complement strand
CCGGCTTCGGGGTCTCCTGCGAGGAGCACGCCGCCAGCAGCGCCACGGCGGCGAAAGCGCCCAGAATCTTTGTGTTCATAACTGTTGCGTCCCTGGTAGTGGTGAGCAGCTGATTGGTGCCCCTGAGGGCGTCCGGATGAAGGCGAATAGTCTGTCGACGCCCGAACACCCCTGCGAGTGTCGACCGCCGAACGCGAACGTCGCTTAACCCCAGGCAATCCATCGGGTCAACAGTCTACGTCATCCGCGTCGGGCATATCTTGCATGTTTTTACGCGATTCCGCGATGAACACGCATGTACCCGCCCGAATCACTGCAAAAGCGGTGACCAGGCAGGGTCTGAGGCATCGGTCGGCGTGGCGATCGCCCGCTCGTTGAAGCCGGTGATGTCGATCGAGACCAGCCGCGAGGAGAATCCGTTGCCTCGCGCATCGCGCGCCGCGGTCTCGCGGGTGAACATGATGACGCGGCCATTGGGTGCGAAGGTCGGGCCCTCGCAGAAGAAGCTCTCCGAGAGAATCCGCTCGCCCGAGCCATCCGGCCGCATCACGCCGATCGCGAACGCATCCGGCGTCTGGCGGGTAAAGGCAATCAGGTCACCGCGCGGCGACCATACCGGCGTAGCATAGCGGCCCCGCCCGAAGCTGATGCGTTTCACGCCGCCTCCGTCCGCACCCATCACATAAAGTTGTTGATCGCCGCCGCGGTCCGAGTTGAACACGATCTGGGTTCCGTCGGGGCTGAAGCACGGGGATACGTCGATCGCTCCCGAGTCGGTCAGCCGCCGCGCGCCGCCGCCGAGACTGACGAGATAGATATCCGCCCCACTCGCCGTGGTCTGCGCCATGATCACGCTGTTGCCGTCCGGTGCGAATCGGGGCGAGAGCGTGATGCCCGGGAAGTTGCCGAGCATCGCCTGGCGGCCGCTGGCGAGGTCGAACGTGTAGACCCGCGGCCTGTCGTTCACATAACTCATGAAGGCGATCTGGTCGCGCGTGGGGTGGAAACGCGGCGTCAGCGCCAGGAAGCCACCATCCGTGAGGAAGCGGTTGTTCTCGCCATCCTGGTCCATGATCGAGAGGCGCTTCACCCGCCGGTCACGCGGACCGGAGCCCGCAATGTAGACGACGCGGGTATCGAAATACCCCTTCTCGCCCAGTAGCCGCTCGTAGATGACGTCCGAAATGATGTGGGCGATGCGCCGCCAGTTGCTGAGCGTGGTGGTGTAGGCGGTACCCTGGATCTGCTGGCCGGGCAGCACGTCCCACAGGCGGAACTCGACGCGCACCTTGTCGCCGCCCTGGCTGTCGACCTTGCCGGTCACCAGCGCCTGCGCATTGATCGCCTTCCAGTTCTGGAAATTCACCAGGTCCCCACCGCCGCCGACCTTGCCGATATAGGCGGCCGGGTCGATCGGGCGGAACAGACCGGAGCGGGTCAGATTGTTGGAAATCACCCCGGCGATGTCACGGCCCAACCGGTCCGTATCGCCGCCGCTGCCGGTGAGCGCGGGAATCGCGATCGGGATCGGGTCGGTGCGCGCACGATCGACGTCGATCACCGCGGTGGCGGGGGTCTGGGCGGCCGCGCTGCGCACCCACAGCGACGGCGTCGCAAGCAGGGTAGCCGACCCGGCCACGAGGCCGCGCCGGCCGAACTTGGAGTCAAACATGGTCTTCATGGGGATGCGGCGTCCTTCATCATCGGGGTCACCTGTTGGCCGTCAGATAGCGCGTCACGGCCGGAAACGGAATGTCAGCTTGTTCGGCCCGTCAGTGCTGGTGAGCTTTTCCTTCGCCACCAGCTCGCGCCCACAGCGGGGATCGAGGATGGCGCGGCGGGCCCGCTCGAAGAAGGCGCGCATCCGCGGGTCCGACGCAACCCGGGACTTTTCCTCATCCGCGGGTTCGACGATCCGCACTGTGCCGGTGCCGTCCAGTGTCGCGGTCACCATCACCTGCATCTTATCGGCGTCGAGCGCGCCGGCGTCCTTGGTCCAGCACTCCCGCACCTTGTCACCAATGGCGCCGCGCTGCGCCTGGCTAAGAGAGGCGGTGATGTCACCCTTCGGGTTGCCGCCGGTTTGTGGCGCGCCGCCATGGGGGGGATTCGGCTTGGCGGTAGGCGGCTGACTCTGGCGCTGGGCTGCGCGGAACTTCTCGAGCGTGTTCTCGAGCTCCTTACTATCTGGCGTGGCATTCTTGGTCACGTTCGGCTGTGCGGTGCTGCTCGGCGGAGCCGGTGGCGGCGGCACAGGGGGCGGGGGAACCGGTAAGGGCGGGCTCGGCGGTGCCGGCTGCGGCGGCGCGGGAGGTGCCGGCGGCGGAGGGGGGGGCGGGGGAACCGGCGCTGGCGTAGGCTCAGCAGGCGGCGGAGGGATGGGCTGCGGCGTCGGCGGAGGCGGCTCCTCCGTCTGGGGCGGCGGCGGTGGTGGGGGCGGCGGAGGCGGCGGGGGCGGTGTGGGCTCCGGCGGAGTCGGCTTGGGTTTCTCCTCGGCCGGCGGAGCCTGCACGGTATCGTGAGTCTTGGCGCTCGCGGGCACCTCGGCCGGTTTCTCGGCCTTGGTCGCGTCCTGCGGTTGCTCGCCCTGTTCGGCGGCGAGCTCCACCTCCATCGGCTTCTCCTCATCCTTGGGGAGCGAGATGG
>CAIWAJ010000181.1:0-6189 GCA_903910565.1 uncultured Rhodospirillales bacterium | reverse complement strand
GGGTCCGGCAAAGTGGCGATCAGGCCGCGCGTATAGGGATGCAACGGGCGCGCGAATAAATCATCGGCGGTGGCGCGCTCCACGATCCGGCCCGCGTACATCACGATGATCTCGTGCGCGACCTCGGAGACCACCGCGAGATTGTGGCTGATGAACTGGATCGCCATGCCGATCCGCTCCTGCAACTCCTGCATGAGATCGAGGATCTGCGCCTGGATCGTCACGTCGAGCGCCGTGGTCGGCTCGTCGGCGATCAGCAGCGCCGGCTCGCAGGCGAGCGCCATGGCGATCATCGCGCGCTGGCGCATGCCGCCGGAGAGCTGATGCGGATAGGCCGCCGCCCGCTCGCCCGGCGAGTTGATGCCGACGGCCTCCAGCATGCCCACCGCATTGGCCTCGGCCTCGCCCCAGCCGAGCCCGCGATGCAGCACCTGGATCTCGGCGATCTGGTGGCCCACCGTCATCACCGGGTTGAGCGCGGTCATCGGCTCCTGGAAAATCATCGCCACCCGATTGCCGCGCAGCGCCCGCCAATCCGCCGCGGACTGGCCGAGCAGTTCCCGCCCGTCGAAGCGGATCGAGCCTGTCACCTGGCCGGGTGGCGGCACCAGACCCATCAGCGACAGCGCGGTGACCGACTTGCCGCAGCCGCTTTCGCCCACCACCCCCAGCGTACGCCCTGCGGCGAGCCGGTAGCCGACGCCGGCCACCACCTCGCGGGCGCCCCCAGGCCGGGGGAAGCGGACCCGCAGGTCCGCCACCTCGAGCAGGGTTTCGGCCACGCCGTTCAGTCGCCCGGCCTTACTTCGAGCGCCAGTTTTCCGAGAAGTTGACGCTCATGTCGCTATGCCCGGTCGGGGTGTAGCCATCGAGCCACTTCGGCACCACGTGCGGGTCGGCGCGGAAGAACAGCGGCAGCACGCGCACCTGATCGGCGTAGATCTTCTGCATCTCCGCCCAGATACCCACCTGCTTGGCGGTATCAAGCTCGGTCTCCGCGAGATCGATCAACTGGTCCATCCGCGGATCGGCGAATGCAATGCCGTTATTGCCGCCCCAGTTATTGGCCGCCGTCGGGATGCGGTCCGAGCCCAGGGTGGAGCGCGGGCTGTCACCCACGCCGGAGGACCACGCATACATGATCATGCCGGTATACTGGCGCTTCTTCAGCGTCTCGCCGAACAAGGTGCGGGCCGGCTCGTTGCGGATGGTCACCTCGATGCAGGCCGCCTTCCACATGTTCTGCAACACCTGCTCGGTCAGCTCGCGCAGCCGGTTGCCGGCGGTGGTGTTGATTTCGATCGACAATTTCTCACCCGCCGCATTGCGGCAGATCCCGTCCGACCCCGGCCGCCAGCCGGCCTCGGCCAACATGGCGCGGGCGAGGTTGGGGTCATAGGGCAGGCGCTTGAGGTCCTTGGCCGAATAGGGGTCGAGCCGGTTAACCCAGGTATCGGCGACCGGCTGCATGCCCTCGAACAGCCGGTCGACCAGGGTCTGCCGGTCGATCGCGATCAGCAGCGCGCGGCGCACGCGGATGTCGGCGATGATCGGGTTCTCGATCTTGAGGTCGATGTGCTCGTAGGTGAGGCTCGGCTTGAAGATATATTCGAACTTGTCGGGGTTGGCCTTCCGCAGCGCGATCACCTGGTCAATCGTGAGCCCCACGCCCTCACCGGCCACCATGTCGACATCACCCGACAGCAGGTTGGCCTGCAAGGCGGCGGTGTTCTCGATCAGCTTGATGACGATGTGCTTGAAGCTCGGCTTGGTGCCGTGCCAGTTCGGGTTGGGTTCGAGCACCACCTGGACGCCGGACTGGTAGTTGGTGATCATGAACGGCCCGTTCCACAGGCCAGGCGTGGTCGGCGCACGGGTGAAGGTGGTCTGCTTCTGATACTCCGCGAAATTCCCCGCCTTCTCGAAGGTCGGTCCTTCGATATGCGCCGGCAGCAGGCTGTCCCACTGGTTGTAGTCGACGCGTACCTTCTCGAGGTGGAACACCACGGTCTTGTCGTCCACCACGTCGATCGCGGTTGCGCGATCCCACGGGTGGCCGTTGGCGAAGCCGGAGGCCGGGTCTTTCGCCATTTTCCAGGTGAACAGGATGTCCTTCGCCGTCACCGGCACGCCATCGCCCCAATTGAGGTCAGGCTTGAGCTTCAGCGTCACCGCCATGCCCTTGGCGCCGCCAGGGCGATCCTCGAATTTCGCCAGGCCGTTATCCAGCGTCGGCAGTTCGGCGCAGAGGAAGCAGGAGAGCTTCCAGTCCTTGTCGAAGCCGGTGATGGAGCGGTTGCCGAAGCCGAGCACGTAGGACTTGATGGTCAGCGAGTCGTAGTACGGGTTCAGACTGGCGGGAAACTGCGCCACCCCGATGATCAAATCGTCCTTGGCCTGCGCCGGCGGCGCCACCCACGGCAGGGCGATAAGCGCCGCGGCCGCTACTATCCGGTTCATCCACATGATCAATACTCCCTGGCGCGAAGGCATCCGGCCACCTCGCCGCATGTAAGGAACCGCGTGAAGCTGGTGTCAATCGGCGAAATCATGACACGAACAACTCACGCAATCCCCATGATATTTTCCGGGCTCGCCGGCAATTCTCCGCGCGAGACGCGTTTGACGATCTCGGTCAGCGCCGCATGGGCCGGCGCCGTGCGGCCGATCTCGGCGGCCTTCTCCGCGATGAAGCCATTCATGAACTCCACCTCGGTGCGCCTTCCCTTCAGCATGTCCTGGCCCATCGAGGGGCGCTGGAGGTCGGAGCGGGCGCCGGAGTTGGTGCCGGCGATCAGCATGGCCTCGATCTCCTCCAGGGCGGCGGCATTCCCCTCACCGGCCAAGGCGAGCTTCTCGGGGTCGAGCTTGCCGATCCCTTCGAGCTGGTAGCCGAGCGCCTGGCCCACCCGCACCGCCTCGGACCCGAGCCGGATGGCGAAGCGGCGGGTGGCTTCGACGCGGTCGATATCATTGCCGGAGAGGCCGGTGGCGGCCGAGAGGCCGTTGCGCATTCCGTTGACGCAGAGCTTGGACCAGCGCTCACCCCAGAGATTGGTCGTCACCTTCACACTGTCGATCCCCTTGACCATCTCGGCGAGCTGCGTCACCCGCGGGGTCACCCTTCCATGCACTTCGCCGAAGCGGAAAACGGTGTGGTTGGCGCCCCCCTTCGGCACGGTACGGCGGATTTTGCCGGCTTCGTAGAGGTCGACCGAGATGGTGGCGGCGATTCCGCCGACCGTGCGGCCCCAGCCGACCACACCGGCGACCCGTTCCTCGTTGATGCAGTTTTGCAGGGAGACCACGTAGCCACCGGGCGCGAGATACTGGGCGATCATCGTGGTGGCCCAGATGGTGTCGTAGGATTTCACCGAGACGATGGCGATGTCGATCGGCCGGCCACGGCTGATCTCCTGCACTTCGGTGAGGTGCATGGTGGGCGGGCGGACGGTGATGCACTCTTCTTGCGTCATCCCCGTCAGTTCGAGTCCCTTGGCCCGGATGGTCTCTATGTGCTCGGGCCACATGTCGATCAGCGTGACGTCCTGGCCGAGATGATGCAGCCAGCCTCCGACGTAGCCGCCGACGGCGCCGGACCCCATGACTGCGATGCGCGGACCCATGGCCACACTCCCTTATTGCTGCGGCCGCAGATTAGAGCGTGGCCGGGCGGTGCGCTAGGCCGAGGCCGGGACCGGCGGGAACAGCCAGGCGAGGGCGGCGGCGGTGAAGCGGCGGATGGCGCCGGAGGGGCGGCCGGGGGCGGGGCGGGCGTGGGAGGCGCGGGCGTCGGACGGGGTGCCGGTCAGCCCGTCGAGCACGGCGCGGATGCGGCCGCGGCCGCGATGGAGCAGGACGCGCTGGTTTTCCGGGCTGATGGCGAGGAGTTCGCAGGCTTCCTCGGCGGTGCGGTCCTCGATGTCGCGCAGGATGACCACCGCCTTCTGTCCGGCGGGCAGGGTTTCGATGGCGGTCAGCACATGGTCCCATAACTGGCGGCCGCCGATCTGGCGCTCGGGGTCCAGCTCGTCCCACAGCTTGGGCGGGTCGACCCAGTGGCCGTCGGCGAGGAACTGGCTCTTGGGCACCGCGCGCTCCTCGCCGCCGACGCCATCGAGCACGGCGGGGAGGGCGACGGTGCGGGATTCACGGGTGATTCGGCTGCGGGCGCGGTTCATCACGATGGTGAACAGCCAGCCGGCCAGGCTTGAGCGGCCCTCGAAGGTGCCGATATGGGTGAAGACGGCGAGCCAGGCATCCTGCACCACTTCCTCGGCCTGGGCGCGGCTGCCGATGATGGAGGCGGCGACGCCGACGAGGGAGCCATGAAATCGCCGCATCAGGCGGCGATAAGCGCGATTATCGCCCCGCCGGAGGTCGGCGAGGAATTCAGGGGTGTCGAATTCCGACGAGTTTGCGGAGGGTGCCATTGATTTCAGGGTATGACGTAGCGCAATTCGCGGATAGGTGTAACGGCGAGGTTCATGAAAGAGTCTCCATGTTGAGAGCAACCCCAGGATGAAACGGCGTGTTGAAGTGTGATGCGGTGTCGGAGTTGGTGACGGAGTACGCCGAAGGGGCGCTGCCGCTGGGCAAGCGGCTCGGTGTGCGGTTCCATCTCATGATTTGTGCGATGTGCCGGGCGTATGTTGACCAAATCGACAAAACGCGGCTTCTGCTGCGCGGGCGGGCGATGGGGCCGCCGCCGGTGGGGATGGAGGAGCGGGTGCTGGCCGATCTGGCGCGGGGCGATCGGCCGCGGGGCTGAAATCAGGGTTTATTTCGATTACGGAACAATATAGGCGCGATTTTGCTACCCCGCCGGCGCGGGTTTTTGAAAATTTCGCAGCGGAGCGCGGCTGAACCAGGCCAAGCCCGGGCGCGGCAGTTCGGGGTAAGGCATGGCCATGGCCGGGCGGAGGGTGCGCGGCTGTGGCGCAGGTTCCGCGGCGGTATCCTGGCGCGAGCCTACGGGCGCCCGCGGGGCGAATCCGATACGCCGCGCCCGGGGGGCGGCGGACTCCGGGCGGGCCTGGGCGCGGGGATCGGGCGGGGGGCGATCGGCGGGGGAACACGCAGCGTGCCGTCGGCATTGCGATGCAGGGCCAGGAATGCGTCCAGCCAAGACAGAATCCCGGCGATATACGCCGCCAGTTGGGGCGCGAGCAGCCGGATGATGAGGGGGACGGTCATACCTTTCATGATTCCCATCCTAGTATAATCCTCCTAGGCACGCAAGGGAAAATGCGTATTGCCGACGATTTTTTTCGCGCTACGCTGAGTCCATCACAGGGAGAGCGACCATGGCTGATGACCTCGCCGCCGGCGTACCGGCTCTGACGCAGATCGAGATCGATCAGCGGGTGTTCGACCTTTATGACGAGTATTGCCATGGGCGGATGGAGCGGCGGGATTTCCTCGCCAAGGCGGCCGTGATGGTGGTGGGCGGGCTCGCCATGGCGCAGGCGCTGCTGCCGCGCTATGCCCAGGCGCAGACGATTTCCTTCACCGATGAGCGGATCAAGGCGCTCTACGTGAACTACCCCTCGCCCGGCGGCAATTCCGGCGCCATGCGCGGCTACCTGGTGCAGCCCGCCGGCAAGGGCCCCTTCCCCGTCGTGCTGGTGGTGCATGAGAACCGCGGGCTCAATCCCTATATCGAGGATGTCGCGCGGCGCTGCGCGGTGGCCGGGTTCATGGCGCTGGCGCCGGACGGGCTGTTTCCGGTGGGCGGCTATCCCGGCAATGACGATGACGGCCGGGAGCTGCAAGGCAAGCTCGACCAAGGCAAACTGCGCACGGACATGCTGAATTCGGCGAAGTTCCTGAAAGCGCACGCGCTTTCGACCGGCAAGCTCGGGGTGACCGGGTTCTGCTGGGGCGGCTCGACGACGAACTGGCTGGCGGCCACGCTGGGCGGGGATCTGCAAGCGGCAGCCCCGTTCTACGGCGCGGCGGCGGCCACCGAGGCGGTGCCGGGGATCAAGGCGGCGATCGTGGCGCATTACGCGGAGAACGACGCCGGGGTGAACGGCACGCGGCCGGGCTATGAGGCGGCGCTGAAGGCGGCGGGGGCGGCGTTCGAGATGCACACCTATCCCGGCACGCAGCACGGGTTCCATAACAACTCGACGCCGCGCTACCAGGAGGCGGGGGCCAAGCTTGCCTGGGAGCGGACGGTTGGGT
>CAIWAJ010000180.1:0-5347 GCA_903910565.1 uncultured Rhodospirillales bacterium | reverse complement strand
TTCGACCACCGCCGTCTCGGCGGAGACCAGCGCCTCGGCCACCCGCCGGCGCACCCCGCGCACCAGGCGGGAAGAGCCGATCATTTGCAGATAGGCGTCCAGCATCGGCGCGATTTCCGCCTGGCTGTCCTCGGGCAGAATTGCCAGCCGCGCCTTCAGCTTCAGCAACTGCTTGCGCGACTGCGCGATCGCCGCGTCGAGCCGCGACACTTCGGCCTGCGTGTCGGCCGCCTGAATCTTCAGCCGCGTCACCACCGCAGGCGGCTCGGTGGCGCCAAACACCGGGCCGATGGCAACACCGGGGGAGACGGGAATGCCGATCAGCCGCCGCTCCGGGCGCACTGGCTTTTCCCGCGGCGGCCTCGGCTCGGCCGGCTCGTCAGTCCTGTTCATGGAAGCCGGCCTCGACGAGGGCGACGAGGGCGTCCATCGCCTCCTTGGCGTCCCACCCCTCGGCGCGCAGCTCGATCGTCGAGCCGATCCCGGCACCCAGCATCATCAGCCCCATGATCGACAGCGCCGAAACCGCCTGGCCGTCCTTCACCACCTCCACCGAGGCGCCGAACTTCTCGGCCGTTGAGACGAATTTCGCGGCCGCGCGGGCATGCAGGCCGCGGCGGTTGCAGATCGTCAGCATGCGCGACAGCACCAGGTCCCCGGCACCCCCGCCCGTGCTCATTCGCAGGCCCCGGGGCCCTTGCCTCCCGGCATCACATGCGAGGCACTAGCGATGTATTTGCGCCCCGCCGTCTGCGCGCAATCCACCGCGTCAGCGAGCGGCAAGTTGGAGCGCACCTTCGCGAACTTCACGAGCATCGGCAGGTTCATCCCCGCGATCACCTCGACGCCCCGCCGATCCATCTGCGAAATCGCGAGGTTGGAGGGCGTGCCCCCGAACATGTCGGTGATCAGCACCACCCCGTCCCCCGTTTCCACCTCGGCAATGCGCTGATGGATCTCGGAGCGCCGCCCCTCGATGTCGTCATCCGGGCCGATGCACACGGTCGCCACGTTGCGCTGCGGGCCGACCACATGCTCCATCGCCGAGCGCATCTCGTCGGCCAGGCGGCCATGGGTGACCAGAACGAGTCCGATCATGGGCAGAGTGCCATCATGGCGTGTGGTCAGGCTCCTGCGCTGAACCGGCCGCCGCACCGGAGCCGCGCCGTTGCCCCACGCGAGCATCATGGCTCTCGCGGGACAGTTCACGGTGCGACACGCTGGTGCGCCAACCCTGGTTCGAAAGATAAATACTCAAACGCTCGATGATGGTGACCGAACGATGCCGGCCGCCGGTACATCCGACCGCAATTGTTGCGTATTTCTTGCCCTCCTGCACGAAGCGGGGCAAGACAAGATTGAGCATCCCGGTGATCTGGTCGAAGAAAGCCTGGAAGTCCGGGTCCGCCTCCACATAGGCGGCAACTGCGGCGTCACATCCAGTCAGCGGCCTAAGCACCTGATCATAATGAGGGTTCCGCAGAAACCTGGCATCCAGCACCATATCGGCGTCGCGGGGCAGCCCTGCGGGAAACGCGAAGGATATCAGCGACACCGACAGCCCGCTCTGCGCCTCCGCCCCCTCGCCGGACGCATAACGCTGCTCGATCAACTGCCGCAGCGCCGCCAACGGCAGGTCGGACGTGTCGATCACCAGATCCGCCGCCGCTTGCAGCGGCGCCACCACCTCCTGCTCCAGCCGGATCCCATCCGCCACCCGCCCGCGCGGCGACAGCGGATGCCGCCGCCGCGTCTCGGTGAACCGGCGCTGCAACACCGCCTCCTCCGCCCAGGCAAACACCAGCTCCGGCCGCAACTCCGGGTTGAGCCGCAGCCGCGCCAGCGTCGCCAGCACCGCCTCGGCATCGAACCCGCGTGACCGCGCATCCACCCCCACCGCCAGCCCGCGCCCGGCATCCGTGCGGTGCACCAGGTCCTCGATCATCCCCAGCGGCGGATTATCCACCGCCTCGAACCCGATATCCTCCAGCGCCCGCAGCACCGAGGCCTTGCCGGCCCCCGACAACCCGCTCACCAGCACCACAGGTTGCGGCGCGGCGTTCATGGCACGAAAGCCCCGGCCACCATGCGCACGCCCCCCGCCGCACAGTCCAACGCCAACGCCACCCGCTGCGCAGCCGAAGCCCCCCGCGGATCGAGCACGATCAACGGCACATCCGGCATCGCGAGGCGCGCGGGGTCTGGCATGCGAACCATCTCCTCGCCCAACTGCACCGCCAGCGCAAGCGCCGCCCGCGCCAGAAACGCCATCCTGACAATTCCTAACCCGCGCACCTCCAGCAGCCCCGCCAACCCCGCCGGCGCCGCCGCGAACCCGTCCGCGATTTCCACCCGGTCATCCGCCACCAGCACAAACCCGCGATCGATCAGCCGCAACGCAAGGTCGGACTTGCCGGCGCCCGGCGGCCCCAGCAACAAAACCCCCCGCCCGTCGCGCGCGACACAGCTCGCATGGATCTGCATGGCGCTAGATTGCGCCGACCCCGGCGGCATTCCAAGAGGCATGCGAGGACGCAAGCAAGCGCTTCTTTTTTGAAAAAAAGAAGCAAAAAACTTTTAATCCACTGGCCCGTACCGCTCCGACCATCCCGCCAAGCAAGCCAACGGCAACAACGGAACAAAAAGTTTTTTTGGTTCTTTTTGTTCACAAAAAGAACATCCTTCCTCCCCTATTGACGCCCCCCACTCCAAAGCGCCCAAAATGCGCCAAACGGAGGACGCCATGACCCAAGCAAGGCTCAAATATTTCGGCTGGGGCCGCGAAGGCGAAGGCTACACGCCCGAGGAGGAGGCCTTCCTCCTCGACATCTACCGCCAGAAATTCGCCGTCCCCGAATTCGAGCAACGCCCCGTCCCCGCGCTCGCCGCCATCACGCTGCGCCCCCCGCGCCTCGCCCCGCCCGCCTCCCTCGCCGCCCTCTGCTCCACCGAGCTCTACGACCGCGCCGCCCACACCTTCGGCAAATCCTACCCCGACACCGTCAAAGGCATGCTCGGCGACTACGCCGGCGCGCCCGACGTCGTCGCCTACCCCCGCACCGAAGCCGACGTCGCCGCCATCATGGACTGGGCCGGCGCCGCCCAGGCCGCCCTCATCCCCTTCGGCGGCGGCTCCTCCGTCTGCGGCGGCGTCGAGGCCAAAGTCGACGGCACACGCTACAAGGCCGCCATCACACTCGATCTGCGCCACCTCGACCAGGTCACCGAAATCGACCGCGCCTCCCGCGCCGCCAACATCCAGGGCGGCGCCTACGGCCCGGCCCTCGAGGCCCAGCTCAAGCCGCACGGCCTCACGCTCCGCCACTTCCCGCAATCCTTCGACTACTCAACCCTCGGCGGCTGGATCGCCACCCGCTCCGGCGGCCACTTCGCCAGCCTCTACACCCATATCGATGACTTCGTGGAAAACCTCCGCGTCGTCACCCCCGCCGGCACGCTCGAAACCCGCCGCCTCCCCGGCTCCGGCGCCGGCCCCAGCCCGGACCGCATGTTCATCGGCTCCGAAGGCATCCTCGGCGTCATCACCTCCGCCTGGATGCGCCTGCAAGACCGCCCCACCCACCGCGCCGGCGGCGCCATCCGCTTCCCCTCCTTCTTCGCCGCCGCCCGCGCCGTGCGCGCCATCAGCCAGGCCGGCCTCTACCCCTCCAACTGCCGCATCCTCGACCCCCAGGAAGCCGCCAACACCGGCGCCGGCGACGGCACCGCCGCCATCATGGTCCTCGCCTTCGAATCCGCCGACCACGACCCCGCCGCCTGGCACGCCCGCGCCCTGCAATGCGCGCAAGACCACGGCGGAACCCCGGAATCCCCCGGCGAACCCGACGCCCACCTCAAAGGCGCCGCCGGCCTGTGGCGCAATGCCTTCATCCGCATGCCCTACGCCCGCGAACGCATCGTCCCCCGCGCCATCATCAACGACACCTTCGAAACCGCCATCACCTGGGACAAATTCGAGGCCTTCCACGACCACATCAAACAATCCGTCGAAGCCGCCATCCTCCGCGTCACCGGCCGCCCCGGGCAGATCACCTGCCGCTTCACCCATATCTACCCCGACGGCCCCGCCCCCTACTTCTCCTTCCACGCCCTCGGCCGCCACGGCGCCCTGCTCGACCAATGGCAGGACATTAAAAACGCCGCCGGCGACGCCCTCATGCAAGCCGGCGGAACCATCACCCACCACCACGCCGTCGGCCGCGACCACCGCCCCTGGTACGACCGCCAACGCCCCGAATTGTTCGCCACCGCCCTGCGCGCCGCCAAATCCGCCCTCGATCCGGCGGGCGTCCTCAACCCCGGCGTGCTGCTGGACCCATAGGAGGCAAGCGCTTCTTTTTTGAAAAATAGAAGCAAAATTCTTTTATCCACTTCCGTCTCCCTCTCCCGCGTTTGCGGGAGAGCGTCGGGGTGAGGGTGGTGAGACCGCACGTCCGCAGGCTATCCAGGCCGCCCCATTCGTCCACTCAAAACCAACGCGTTCCCTTTCACGACAAAAGCCAGAAACTGTTTAAATTCAATCTTGTAGGGCGGAAAAGCGCAGCGTCATGCGCGGTCGCAGCCCATCACCAATCCCCAACGAACAAAAGTTTTTTGCTCCTTTTTTTCAAAAAAGGAGCGCTTCCTTCCTACCCCTCCGGCGTCCACGCGGCAGGCGCCGCGTCCTCCCGGTTCTGCATATGCCGCGCGAGTTTCTCGATTTGCGGCACCACGAGGCGGCTCAACTCGGCGTCGTCCACGGTTTCGGCCCAGGCCTGGTGGAAGCACAGCAGCCAGGCGTCGATTTCCGGGGTGGCGATCGGTGCGTGCATATGCCGCCGCCGCAGCATCGGGGGCCCGTACTTGTCGGTGAACAAGGGTGGGCCACCGAGCCAGCCCGTCAGGTATTCGAAGAGTTTTTCCTCGGTCAGATCGAGGCTCCTGGGGTGGATGGCGCGCGCCGGGGCGGCGTCGAACAGTGTGTCCATCAGCGCGTAGAAGCGCCGGGTGAAGGCGCGCACGCCGGCCTCGCCGCCGATCCGCTCATAGGGGGTCATGCCGGGTCACCTCCATCCCCTTCCGGGCCGACGCCGCTTGTGGCGCAAAAAAATCACGCGAACCATGATTTTCCCCCTTGTATGTGATTAACTCATCCGTTATATAAATACACATGTTCCATCACTTCCACATCCCCCGCCTGCCCGAAGGCAGAGGTGGCTCGGGAAATTCGGACAGAGCGATAGGTGGATTTCCTGCCTGACAGCGGCAATGTTGCCGCGGATCAGGAGCGAACATGACGAAGCGAACACGACGGACGCATAGCCCGGGCTTCAAGGCGAAGGTGGCG
>CAIWAJ010000179.1:0-11691 GCA_903910565.1 uncultured Rhodospirillales bacterium | reverse complement strand
GCCGGGCGGGCCGCCCCAGATCTTGTCGCCGTGGTCGTAGAAGATCTCCGAGCAGGGGCCGCAGGGGCCAGTATCGCCCATGCGCCAGAAGTTGTCGGAGGTGGGGATGCGGATGATGCGCTCTTCGGGGAGGCCGGCGAGCTTCTTCCACAGGGCGGCGGCTTCTTCGTCCTCGGAGAAGACGGTGACGGTGAGCTTGTCCTTCGGGAGGCCGAAATCCTTGGTCACCAGGGTCCAGGCATGATGGATGGCCTGTTCCTTGAAATAGTCGCCGAAGGAGAAATTGCCGAGCATTTCGAAGAAGGTGTGGTGGCGGGCGGTGTAGCCGACATTGTCGAGGTCGTTGTGCTTGCCGCCGGCGCGGACGCATTTCTGCGCGGTGGTGGCGCGGGTGTAGGGGCGCTTCTCCTGGCCGGTGAAGACGTTCTTGAACTGGACCATGCCGGAGTTGGCGAACATCAGCGTCGGGTCATTGCGGGGGACCAGCGGGCTGCTTTCCACGATCTCGTGCCCATTGCGGCCGAAATAGTTGAGGAAGGTGGCGCGGATATCGTTGCTCGACGTCATGGCAGGCGAACTTCCGGAGATGAGGGCGGAAAACGGGGAACGGAGTGGTCAGTTAGCGCAGCATTCCCCCCCTGTCACGCGCGTGCCCCGCATCGCCCGGGTCGGCGGGGCGCATGACCGGCGGGTCACGTTTTTGGGATTGCCGGGGGTGCGGGTCGTGCTTCTAACCCCGCGGCTTATCGGGCATAAGGGCGTCATCGCCATTGCATGAGGCTATGTGTGCCCCACTCCAAGCTGTTGCCCTTTCTGATATGCCTCGCGCTCACCGGTTGCGGTGGGTGGCGCAACGAGATCGCGGCGGTCGGGCTTGGCGCTCCGCCGGCTGCGGAGACGGCGGCCAAGCCTGCGCCGGACGAGGCCTACGCCCAGGCGCGCGCAGCGGATGCGCGGGGGGACATGGACGAGGCGGAGCGGCTCTATGTGATCGCCGCGGATGGCGGGAACATGGATGCGCGGCTGGCGCTCGGGGTGATGTATTTGTCGGGAAGGGGCGTGCACAAGGACTACGCTGCCGCGCTGCATTGGCTGGAACCGGCGGCGAAGGCCGGCAATGCCGAGGCGCAGGTGCGGGTCGGGCTGATCTACGAGGCAGGCGGTCAGGGCGTCACGATCGACGCGACCAAGGCCCTGGGCTGGTACGACCGCGCGGCCGCGCAGGGGAACGCGAATGCGCAGTATCGCGCCGGGTTCATCATGCTGCAGGCTATCCTCGGCCACGAGGACCCCTCGCGGGCGATGCAGTATTTCCAGGCGGCCGCGGCGCAGGGCCATGTTCAGGCGATGACCGCAATCGGCCAGCTGCTGCTGCAGGGGCGCGCCGGGCGGCAGGATATTCCGGGCGCGCTGACCTGGCTGAAGCGCGGCATCGCCGGTGGCGACCCCGATGCGATGCTGATCCTCGGGCGGCTGTACTGGGAGGGGGAGCGGGTGCCCAAGAACATACCCGAGGGCACGCGGCTGCTCCGCCAGGCGGAGGCATTGGGCTCCGAGGAAGCGCATCACGAGTTGGCGCTGCCGCCGCTGTGACGCGCCCCACGACGCCGGGCGTTATTTGCGATGCGCGCGGTTGTAGGCCAGTTCGGCGTCGGTCAGGCGGAAGCTGACGTAGATGGTGTAGGCGCTGGCCGGCTTCTCGGGGGTGGCGGGGACCAGGAAGTCGATTTCGTCGCCCGTCACCGTCATGCGGTCGACGTTTGAGGGGAATTCTCCGGAGGCGACGAAATACTGCTGCTCCAGGATGGTCTCCCCCATCGTCACCGTGACGAGGTAGGGCAGCGTGATCTTGTTGCTGGTCGCGGACGGCCCTCGGGTGGCCGACATCACGACCTTCATGTTGGCCTTCACCGCGCCCTTGGGCCCCTCCGAACAGGAGGCTGGCATGGCGTCGATTCGGGCGTTGACGATCAGGTCCGTCACGTCGGTGCCGGCGCCGCGCACGCGCGTGAGATCGGCGGTGTCGCGCAGCAGCTTGAGCTGCGGGCAGAGCGGGGCAAATTTCTCTGGACCGCCGCTGCACCCGGCCAGGATCGCCAGGGACAGAATCGCCGGGACAGACGGAGGGACACGGCCCGCCATGCGCATGGAACTGGAGGGCACGGCGGGACGAGACATCAGGTACTCCGAGCTTTCTGGTGGGCGGGCGTTGGGGGGTCATTGTTAGGGACGGCGAGCTTAGGCATAGTGCGGCGACGCTGCTCAATGGACAACATGCCAAACGACATGACGAACAAGCCCGCCTTGCGGGTGCTGCTGGCCGGCCCCCGTGGTTTCTGCGCCGGTGTGGATCGCGCGATACGTGTAGTCGAGGAGGCTTTGCGCCGCTACGGCGCGCCTGTCTACGTGCGCCACGAGATTGTGCATAATCGCACGGTGGTGGAGGAGCTCGAGAAGCAGGGCGCCGTGTTCGTCGATGAACTGACGGAGGTGCCGGCCGAGGCGCAGGTGGTGTTCTCTGCGCACGGCGTGCCCAAGAGCGTGCCGGCCGAGGCGCAGCGCCGCGGGCTGACCTATCTCGACGCGACCTGCCCGCTGGTCTCCAAGGTGCACCGCGAGGCGGAGCGGCATTTCGCCGATGGCGGGCCGGACCAGTGCCATATCCTGATGATCGGCCATGCCGGGCATCCCGAGGTGGAGGGCACGATGGGCCAACTGCCCGCGGGCGCGATGACGCTGATCCAGAACGCCGACGAGGCGCGTGCCGTGATGCCGGCCGATCCCTCGCTGCTGGCGTTCATCACCCAGACGACCCTCTCGGTCGATGACACGGCCGAGATTGTCGAGATCCTTCGCGCCCGCTTCCCGGAGATCCGCGGGCCGAAGAAGGAAGATATCTGCTACGCCACGACCAACCGCCAGGCCGCGGTGAAGACCATCGCGCCGGAAAGCGAGTTGGTGATCGTGATCGGGAGCCCGAATTCGTCGAACTCGCTGCGGCTTCGCGAGGTTGCCGAGCGGTCCGGTGCGCCGCGGGCGATTCTGCTTCCCAAAGCGGCGGATCTCGATTGGTCGCAGCTCGAGGGCGTGCGGACGCTCGGCATCACCGCGGGGGCCTCGGCGCCGGAGATTCTGGTGGATCAGCTGGTCGGGCGTCTGCGTGAGCGGTTTGACCTGCAGATCGAGGAGCGCAGCGTCACCACCGAAGACATCACCTTCAAGCTCCCCGCACCGCTGTACGACTGAGCGATGGCCGTCTATACCGAGGTTTCCGACGAGGCACTCGCGGCCTTTCTGGCCGACTATGACATCGGCGGCATGGTTGCCTTCCGCGGCATCGCGGAGGGGGTGGAGAACAGCAATTTTTCGCTGCGCACCACTGGTGGCGACTTCATCCTCACGCTGTACGAGAAGCGTGTGGACCCTGCGGAGCTGCCGTGGTTCCTCGGGCTGATGGAGCATCTCGCCGGGCGGGGCATCGTCTGCCCGCAGCCGGTTCGTGCGCGGGACGGGGCGGCATTGCGCATGCTGTGCGGCCGGCACGCCGCGATCACCACGTTCCTGCCCGGCGTGTGGCCGCGCCGGGTGCGCCAGGAGCATTGCGGCCCGCTCGGCGGCGCCCTGGCCGCATTGCACGTCGCCGGCGCTGGATATGACGCGACCCGGCCCAACGCCCTCGGCCCAGCCGGCTGGCGGCCGCTGCTGCTGCGCTGCGGTGACGGGGCGGACAAGGTGCAGCCCGGCCTCTCGATCGAACTGCCCGCCGCGCTCGGCCGCATCCTCGCCGCCTGGCCGCAGGGCCTTCCGGTCGGCCATATCCATGCCGACCTGTTCCAGGACAACGTGTTCTTCCTCGACGGCAAGCTCTCCGGGCTGATCGACTTCTATTTCGCGGCGACCGATATCCTCGCCTACGACATCGCTATCTGCCTGAATGCCTGGTGCTTTGAGCAGGACTTGTCGTTCAACGTCACCAAGGCACGCGCGTTGCTCTCCGCCTACGAGGCGACGCGGCCGCTCTCCTCCGCCGAACGCGCAGCGCTGCCTGTGTTGTGCCAGGGGGCGGCCATCCGCTTCGCCCTCACCCGCCTCTACGACTGGATCAACACACCGGCCGACGCGATGGTGACCCGCAAGGACCCACTCGAATACGTCCGCCGCTTGCGCTTCCACCTCGCCGCCCGGGACGAGCACGCCTATGGCATCTGACGACGCGGCGCCCGAGCACGTCGAGATCTGGACGGATGGCGGCTGCAAACCCAATCCCGGCCCTGGCGGCTGGGGCGCCGTGCTGCGGTTCCGCGGGGTGGAGCGGGAACTCTCCGGCTACGACGCCGAGACCACCAACAACCGCATGGAACTCACCGCCGCCGCCGCCGCACTCGAGGCCCTGAAACGGCCGTGCAAAATCGTGCTGCACACCGACAGCGAATACCTCAAGAACGGCATCACCCGCTGGCATACCGGCTGGGTGCGCAAGAACTGGCGCAACGCCGCCGGCGATCCGGTGAAGAACATGGATTTGTGGCGCCGCATCCTCGATGCCGCCAAGCCGCATGAGATCGAGTGGAAATGGGTGCGTGGCCACTCCGGCAATGCCATGAACGAGCGTGTCGACGTGCTCGCCACTCGGGCGCGGGAGACCAAGGGAGCCTAAGGCTCGCGCGGCTGGGAAGAAAGCGCTCCTTTTTTGAAAAAAAAAGAGCAAAAAACGTTCATCTGATTGCCGCGCGCCGGTCCCACCAGCACGGGCGGACAGGCCGACGGCAGCGAGTGATCAGAAAGTTTTTTTGGTTCTTTTTGTTCACAAAAAGAACATGCTTCCCTTCCATGATCGAGGCTGCCTTAGCCCACCGGTGGCCAGCCGCCAGCGCTCAGGACTGGGCGTCCGGCGAGAGCACGATGCAACCGGCGCCCGACTTCGACAGTTTCTCGCAGGCGCCCGAGGCGGCATCGCGCGAGAGGCCGGTGAGCCGGGCGCGATAGAGCGTGGCATTGGCCTGGCGCACCGAACCGACCGCGGGGCGCGCTTGGGCGAGCATGTCCGAGGCCTTGCGGCGGGCATTGTCGGCCGCGGCGCGGGCCTGCGCCTCGTTGGCGAAGGCGCCGACCTGAATGGCCCAATTTCCCGTCCGCAGACCACCATTGGCATGGGGCAGTGTGTCGGCCATGGCCGGGGAGATCAGGGCGAAGCCGCCGGCGCGGGAGGGCGCGGGCGCCGGGGTCGCCATTGCGACGACGCTCGGGGCGGGGGCGGACGGCGCGCCTGGCGGCGGTGCGATCGGGGTGGCGAGCACGGCGACGCGGGCGGTGCTGCTGCCGGGGTTGCCGCGATCGGCCAGCATGACCGGCGGTGCGGCCGGGCGACCGCGGGAATTGCGCGGCCCCGGCGGGATATTGACCGGCAGCATCGCATATTGCGGCGCGTTGGTGACGCGCTGCGGCTGGGTATCGCCGATCGCGGTGCCGACACGGGCGACGTAGCGGCGTGTTTCGTCCGGCAGGCCGCGATGGCGCGTCAAATAGTCTTCGAGCCGGCCCGGGCCAGCGTTGTAGGCGGCGAGGAAGCCGGGCGAACCGTAGACATCATAGAGTTCGCGCAAATAGGCGGTGCCTGCCATGATGTTGTCATGGGGATCGAAGGGATCGTCGCCCAGGCTGTAGCGCTGGCGCAACTCGTCATAGGTGGCGGGCATAACCTGCATCAGGCCCATGGCGCCGGCGCTGGAGGTGATCAGCTTGCCGTTCTCGAACAGCCGGCCGCCCGATTCCTGGCGGATGACTTCGCGAACCCACTTCTCCGGCACGTCATACTTCGCCGAGGCTTCGACGATATAGGGCCCCCATGGATCCGAAGGCGGGCCGGGCGGGGCATAGGAGCGCTTGGCGTGCGCAGCGTAGTCATTGGCCTCGACGACCGGGCTTTGCGGACGCTGGGTTGAGCAGGCCGCCAGCGCACACAACGCCGCCGCGAGGATCGCGAAGCGCGGCAGGCGGGCAAGAACGTCTCGGGTCGGCATTCGGCGCAGGCCTCCGTCGGACGCGTCCTTGGCAGGGCGCGGTGCACGGCGGCCGGACGGCCGTCGCAAAGAAGTTCACGTCGCTTCCTGATGAAAGAACACAGGAACCGCCGGTAACTCCTTATCCTAGCGCGAAGAACATGGCAAGATTACGTTGATTTCATATTGCGAATCCCTAGCCTCCATGCTCGGCCGCCTGGGATATGCTAGTCGGAATTTCAGCAAATCCGCGATCCTCATCACGTGGGGTCCGGTAGCGGTTGGAGAATGAAGATGCGTGTCCTGTCCCTGTTTTTCGCCCTGTGTGTCGCGGCCGGCCTTGGCGGCTGCGCGCCGGCCAACACCAACACCACCTATACGTCAGCCGACATCGGGCGCACCGCCCACATCAGCTACGGCGTGATCGTCTCGATGCGCGAAGTCCGCGTGCAGGGCCAGCAGAGCGGGGTCGGCACGGTCGGCGGCGCGGCGGCAGGGGCGGTTGCTGGCAGTTATATCGGCGGGCGAGACCCGCGGGCGAACGTGCTGGGGGCGATCGGCGGCGCGATTATTGGCGGCATCGCCGGCAACGCGGTGGAAAACTCGGCCAGCACCGGGTCGGCGGTCGAGTTCATCATCCGCGAGGATAACGGGCAGACGATTTCGGTGGTGCAGACCAACGAGGACCAGTTCCGCCCTGGTGAACGCGTGGCGCTGACCCGCGGCGCGCGCACCCGGATCGCGCGGGCTGCGCCTGGGGTCTGATCGCCGTGCCCTGACGCAGGTTGCGGGCGGCAGGCTTATCCGCTATCGCCGCCCCCCTGATGTCCCAGTCCATGCGACCTCGCGCCCGCGGCGCCCAGACGCTCGAAATCACGCCCGGAAACTCTTTTTCCGAGCGCAATCGCATGGCGATACGCGACCTGCGCGAGACGATCTCGCTCTGGCGCCTGTGCTGGACGCTGGCCGAACTCGATATCGTGCAGCGCTACCGGGGCTCGCTGCTCGGCCCGTTCTGGCTGACCTTGTCAACCGGCGTGATGGTCGGCGCGATGGGGGTGATCTACTCGACGCTGTTCCAGATCGAGATGCACGACTACCTGCCGTTCCTCGCCATTTCGCAGGTGCTGTGGGGCTATCTCGCCGTGCTGGTCGCCGAATCCTGCCAGGGGTTCACGATGAGCGAAGGCATGATCCGCTCAATGCGGATGCCGTTCCTGCTGTACGGCGCGCGGATGGTGCTGCGCAACGTGCTGGTGCTGGCGCACAATGTGGTGGTGATCGTGCTGGTTGACTTGGTGTTGTGGAACTGGCCCGGCCCGGCCGCCATTTTCGCCATCCCCGCGATGCTGCTTTGGCTGATCGATTCGCTGGCCATCACCATCCTGCTCGGCGCCATTTGCGCCCGCTTCCGCGACGTGCCGCCGATTGCGGCGAGCGTGATGCAGATGGCGTTCTTCATCACGCCGGTGATCTGGCGGCCGCATTTGATCGGTGACAAGGAATGGCTGCTGCCATTCAACCCGTTCTTCACGCTGCTGGAAATCGTGCGTGCGCCGCTGCTCGGCACGGTGCCTGGTTGGGAAATCTACGTATCGGCGATCACGAGTTCGGTGGTGCTGTGCGGGGTGACCTGGGTGTTCTTCGCACGCGTGCGCGGCCGCATCGCGTTTTGGGTATGAGCGGGATGGGCGAGCATCTCCCTGCGCTGATCGAGGCAACCGGCGTCAGCCTCGATTTTCCGCTGTATCACGCGAGCGGGCGAAGCCTGAAGAAGACCCTGATGGGGTCGGTAACGCGGCGCATGGGGGAGGATAACCGCCATCGCGTCGTCGTCCAGGCGCTGCGCGATATCTCCTTCCGCCTCGAGGCCGGCGATCGTCTCGGGCTGATCGGCAGCAACGGCGCCGGCAAAACCACGTTGCTGCGCACCTTGGCCGGAATCTACGAGCCCTATACCGGATCGATCCGGGTGCAGGGCAGCCTTAACGCGCTGCTCGATCCCAATCTCGGCATGAACCCCAATCTCACCGGCCGCGAGAACATCATGCTGCGCGGGCTCTATTCAGGGCTCGATGGCAAGGAGATCGAGCAACTGGAAGTGGATGTGCGGCGCTTCGCGGAGATGGACGAGTTCATCAACCTGCCGGTGCGCATCTACAGTGCCGGCATGATCATCCGCCTCGGCTTCGCGCTGGCCACCGCCATTCGCCCGCAGGTGTTACTGATGGATGAGTGGTTCCTCGCCGGCGACGCCAATTTCATGGAGCGCGCCCGCACCCGGCTCGAGGATATGGTGCGCGGCGCCGAGATCCTGGTGCTCTCCACCCACAACACCGATGCGCTGCTTGATTGGTGCAATCGGCTGATCTGGATGGAACAGGGCCGCATTCACCGCGCCGGGCCGACAGTCGAGATCCTCGAGGAATATCTCGGCCATCGCGTGCAACCGAAGGCACAACCGGCGGGCTGATCAGGGCGCGAGCACCGCGTCCGCCTCCACTGTCGCCGCGATATCAGCGTCCTCGGCCTCCGCACTGGGCGGCGGGGCCTCGGCGGGCGCCGCCATGGCCCGCGCCGCGCCCATCAGCATCACCGGCCGCGGCTGATCCTGCATGCGGATTTCGCGGAAACCGGTGAATTTGAGGCTGAGGATCGCCGCGGCTTCCTCCGAGCGCCCGCGCAATGCGCCCAACGCCTGCTTAGTCGCCTCCGATTGCGCACGCCGGGCGGCATTGGGCGACACCTGCCATGACAGGCGTTCGAGCGCGAGCTGACCGGCCTGCAGAGTTCCGACCAACGCGAGCAGCGTCGGGCCGTCCTGAGATTTCAGGGTGACGCTCTGCACCGCGCTCCACTGCGTGTTCGGCTTGGCGCGCTGCCAGACGCCGTAGCCGCCGGTGGTCGCGGTAATACCCGGCTTGGCAGCCACCGCATCCAGCGTACGGCGAAACATGGCATTGGCCTGGGCCTGCGCCGCGGCGGCGGTGGCCCCGGTGCCCTCGGCCCGCAGCACGGCGACCAGTTCGTCCGGCTTCACCATCACATGCGCGGTCTCGGACAGCCGGAGCAGCGTCTCCGCCGCCGAAACAGGCATGGCGGCCAGCAGGAACAGCGTCAGCAGCAGCGCGCGCATGGGACCCTCCATCGACACCCCCTGCAACATGGGGTCGCCGGATGGCGGAAGGAAGGCGGCGCTACCCAGCGATCGCCGCGGCCAGGATATCGCCCGCCCGGCGGCACTGCTCGGCATCGACGTCGAGATGCGTCGTGGCCCGCACCGTGCGCGGCGCGAAGGCCGAGACCATCACCCCCTGCTCGGCGGCCCGGCGCACCACGGTGGCCGCATCCGGCAAGGGGGCGGGGAGCTTGAAGATCACGATATTGGTCTGCACCGTCGCGATATCGATGGCCGCCGCGGTCTGCGCGATGCGGCTGGCGATGATGCGGGCATTCGCGTGGTCGCGCTCCAGGTGGTTGAACCCCTGGTCAAGCGCGTGGAGTCCAGCAGCAGCGAGGATGCCGGATTGCCGCATCGCGCCGCCAAACCGCCGCCGCGCCCGCACGGCGCGCGTCATCGCCTCCCGCGTGCCCGCGACGAGGCTGCCGACCGGGCAGCCGAGCCCCTTGGAGAGCGCGACGCCGACGACATCGAAAGGCCCGCAAAGGTCCACCAGGGAACGACCGCTGGCGACCGAGGTGTTGAAAATCCGCGCGCCATCGAGATAGGTGCCGCAACCGAGCTCTCGCGCGGCGACGCAGATCGCCTCGATTTCGCCTTGCGGGAAGATCAACCCGCCGCCGCGATTATGGGTGTTCTCGATGCAGACGAGCTTGGTCGGCGGCTGCACCACGTGGCCATCGGGTTTCCACGCGGCGCGGAACTCGGCCGCGGTGAATAACCCCCCCTGCCCCGCCACGCTGAACTGTACCCCGGCGTTGAAGGCGGAGGCGCCGGCCTCGTGCCAGGTAATATGCGCCTCCTCGCCCACCACCACCTCGTCGCCCGGCCTGGTCAGCAATTGCAACGCGATCTGGTTGGCCATGGTGCCGGAGGGCACAAACAGCGCGGCCTCCTTGCCGAGCAGGTCAGCCACGCGGTCCTGCAGGCGGTTGACCGAGGGGTCCTCCCCATACTGGTCATCGCCAACGGGCGCCCCAGCCATGGCGGCGCGCATGGCGGGAGATGGCAGGGTGACGGTGTCGGAGCGGAGATCGATGCGGGACATCTGAGTTTCCTGGGATCAGGCGCCGAGGCGCCGGCCGATGGAGCGAAGCTTGCGAACAACACGGCGCGCCAGGCTGGGGGGCGGCAGGCTGGCAGGAGCCACCGACGCCACGAATTCATGGTCCTCGCCCGCCCCCTCCGGCAACAGGCCCGGCAGGTCATAGATGAACTGGTCCGGGGTCGGCGCAACCTTGGTGCCGGCAATGCAGGAGTTGAGGAAGGCGGGGCGGGTGACGCCGACGATGGAGTGGATCTCGGCGGGAAACTCATGCAGCGCCGTCTCCACGCGGAACCCCATCTGCGCCGGGAACATCGCCGACAGCGCCTCGGTGGAGAAGCGGAAATAATCCGAGGGATAGGCGTGCAGATGGAAGGTCTGGTGGGTCTGGATGAACAGGCGCCCGCCGACCTTGAGGCATTTCAGGATCTCGTGGGCGGCGAGGAAGGGGTATTTCAGGTGCTCGAAGGTCGAGAGCGAGATGATCGCATCGAGCGACTCCGGAGCGAAGCTGGCCGAGAGCGCATGCGCGTCGGCCACCACGTCAACATCGAGGCCGGGCTGGAAATCGGTGCCGATATATTCGGCGGCGGTCGGGAAGAGATGGCGAGAGATGGTCGGCCGGTCCGGGATCGAGCGCTTGGTCCCCAGTTCAAGAATGCGCGCCGCCGGGATGGTGCGAACCTCCTGGACAAAACGGTTCCAGATATTCTCTTCGGCCATTCATGTTCCGCCTATGCGTATGCGCGATGGTTCTAGCAACCGGGGGGATGGCGGTAAACCGCGCGTCTCCCGGCGCGGCGGCTTCTGTGCCAGGATGCCACGCAAAGGAGACCGGGAATGACGACGAACGGTTTGATGGATGCCCTTCGGGCGGCCCGCGTGGTGCCGGTGGTGCGCACCAGCACGGCGGCGCTGGCGGCGACGGGTGTGGGATGGCTGCGCGATGCCGGGCTGCGCATCTTCGAGATCACCATGACCATCCCGGATGCCCCTGCTTTGATCCGCGATCTGGCCTCGGACCCCTCGCTGCTGATCGGCGCCGGGACGGTGCCGGATGCTGCCACCGCGCGCGCCTGCCTCGATGCCGGTGCGCGATTCCTCGTCGCCCCCTGGATCGACGCGAGCCTCGCCGCCCCCTGCCGCGACGCCGGCGCCCTCCTGATGCTGGGCGCACTCACGCCGAGCGAAGTGCGGAGTGCGCGGGCATCAGGGGCCGACGTGGTGAAGATCTTCCCGGCGTTTTCCGTCGGCGGGCCCGCGCATATCAAGGCGCTGGCGAGCGTGTTCCCGGGGGTTGCATTCTGCCCGACCGGGGGCGTGGAGCCCGGCACTGTGCCGGCGTTCCTGGCGGCGGGGGCGGCGTTTGTCGGCATGGGTGGGGCGCTGGTCGATGAGAAATCCATTGCGGCCGGAGATCGCGCGGCGATCCAGGCTGCGGCGCGGGCGGTGATGTGATGGCCGAT
>CAIWAJ010000178.1:0-7735 GCA_903910565.1 uncultured Rhodospirillales bacterium | reverse complement strand
GCTCGCTGCTGCTCAGACAAACCGTCAATCGCCTCAAGCCACTTGCGAAATTCCGCGCTGTCCATCGTCACAATCCTCGATACGTCCAAACGATTGAACCTAATATGAACTACGCATATGATTCGCTAATAGAGCCAAAGGTTAATTCAACGGCGTACGCTGCTGCGAGTCCCGAGTGGGGGGACGATGTTCACAATCTCGTTATCGTGATCGCTACGCGGGGAAGCGGGGTTTGAGGTCGTCGCTGGAGGCGCCGGGGTTGAGGGCGGTGACCGCTTGCAGGAACGGCGCGATTCCTGATCGCGCCGTGATCTGCCAGGGCGACCGTGCGGCGCCTGCCGAGGGTGAAGCCAACGGATAAAAGTTTTTTGCTTCTTTTTTTCAAAAAAGAAGCGCTTGCTTGCTTGTTGAAGACGTGACGGGCGCCGGCTGGACGGCGCGGCGCGGCCGCTCGTATGGTTGCTCGTCAGGGAGGACATGCCATGCTCGTATCCGGTCGGCGTGCGTTTTTGTTGGGAGTGTCTGCCATGAGCGCCAGTGCAGCGACGGGGGCGCGGGCCGCCGGTGGTATCAAGCCCGGGGCGACGGACGCGTTCATAGTGATCGACGTGCAGAATTGTTTTGTCCCGGGCGGGAGCCTTGCGGTGAGCAAGGGGGACGAGGTGGTACCGATCATCAACCGGCTGGCGCGCGCGTTCGCCAATGTGGTGGCGACGCAGGATTGGCATACGCCGGGGCATGCCTCCTTCGCTTCGGCGCATGCGGGCAAGAAGCCGTTCGATACGATCAAAATGGGGTATGGCAGCCAGGTGCTGTGGCCGGACCATTGCGTGCAGGGGACGCCGGGGGCGGAGCTGGTGAAGGAGTTGTCGCTGCCCAATGCGGAGCTGATTTTGCGTAAGGGGTATCGGCAGGCGGTGGATAGCTATTCGGCGTTCAACGAGGCGGATGGCACGCCGACCGGGCTGACGGCGTATTTGCGCGAGCGGAAAATCAAGCGGGTGTTTCTCGCGGGGCTGGCGACGGATTTCTGCGTCGCGTGGTCGGCGGTGGATGCGCGGAAGAACGGGTTCGCGGCGGTGGTGATCGAGGATGCGTGCCGCGGGATCGATGCCAATGGGTCCCTGGCGGCGGCGTGGGCGAACATGAAGAAGGCGGGGGTGCAGCGCATCCAGGCGGGGGATATCGCGGTGCCCGCATAGCGCGGGCGCCACGGGAGGGAACCAAGAAGAATGAGCGAACGGACCCTGCGGGGGAAAACCGCGATCGCCGGGATTGGCGAGACGACGTATTATCGGCATGGCAAGTCACCGGACAGCGAGTTCAAGCTGGCGCTGGAGGCGATTGTGCGGGCCTGCGAGGACGCGGGGGTGAGCCCGCGGGATGTCGACGGGTTCGCCTCCTACGGGAATGATCGCTCGGACGCCGGGCGGCTGGCGGCGGCCTTGGGGGTGAAGGAGCTGCGGTTCTCCAACATGTTCTGGGGTGGCGGCGGCGGCGGGGTGTGCGGCGCGGTGGGGAATGCGGCGGCGGCCGTGGTGACGGGAATGGCGGATTGCGTGGTCGCGTTTCGCTCGCTGGCGCAGGGGCAGTTCGCGCGCTACGGGCGCAGCGGGGGGGCGCCGATCGCGGCGGGGGATGATGCGTTCCTGTTCCCGTATGGGCTGATGTCGCCGGCGCAGCGGTTCGCCATGAAGGTGACGCGGTTCATGCACGATCACGGGATCCGGCAGGAGGCGCTGCGGGCGATTTCGTTGGCGTGTTATCACCACGCGCAGAACAACCCGAATGCGGTGATGCGCGGGCGGCCGCTGGATGCGGCGATGTATGATGCGTCGCGCTGGATCATCGAGCCGCATTTCCATCTGTACGACTGCTGCCAAGAGAATGATGGGGCGGCGGCGGTGCTGGTGGTGCCGGCGGAGCGGGCGCGGGATCTGCGGAATACGCCGGCGTATCTGATGGCGTGCGGGCAGGGGAGTGACCATCGCAGCGCGGCGCCGGTGCATAACATGCCGGATTATCCGGGATCGCATTTCAAGAGCCTGGCGCCGCGGATGTATGCGATGGCGAAGATGGGGCCGGCCGATATGGGCATCGTGCAGTGCTACGAGAATTTCACCGGGGGCGTGTTGATGAGCCTGGTGGAGCACGGGCTGGTGGCCGCGGATGCCGCGAATGAGGTGCTGACGGCGGAGAATTTGATGGTGGAGGGCGGTTCCATGCCGCTCAATACGTCGGGCGGCAATCTCGCGGAGTGCTACATGCACGGGCTGGAGATGGTGATCGAGGCGGTGCGGCAGATCCGCGGCACGGCGATCAATCAGGTGAAGCGCAATGACGCGGCGATTGTGATCGGCGGGCCGATGGTGACGCCGGTGAGTTCGCTCATTCTGGGATCGGAGGCGACGCTGTGAGCACCTATCTCCCCGCCGGGCTGCCGGCGCCGACCACCGCGCCGGACGGGCTGGCCGATCCGTATTGGCAGGGCACGCGGGAGGGCAAGCTGCGTATCCAGAAATGCCGGGGGTGCGGGGCCTGGCAATGGGGGCCGGAGTGGATCTGCCATCGTTGCCACAGCTTCGATCTCGGTTGGGAGGAGATCGCGGGCAAGGGGCGTATCTACAGCTATCAGCGGCCGCACCATCCGGTGCATCCGGTGCTGAATGGGCATGGGCCCTATATCGTGGTGCTGGTGGAACTGCCTGATTACGGCGGGGTGCGGATGGTGGGCAATCTGCTGGGCGATCCGCGCCAGGAGGTGGAGATCGGCGCCGCGGTGGAGGCGGTGTTCGAGCCGCATGACGCGGCGACGCCGCCCTACACGCTGGTGCAGTGGCGGCGTTCCGGCTGAGGTTCGGCGAAGCGGGTCAGAACGACAATTCGGCGGGGATGTCCTCGGCGCGGGCGCCGGACTTGATGATGCCCTGGATCAGCCATTCGCGGATCTGGCCGGTGCCGCGGTTCATGTCGATATAGGCGTCGACGACTTCCTTGAAGCGAGTGTCGGCCTCACGGCGCAGGCCGCAGCAGGAGGGCAGCGCCACCGTCGGCGTGCCGAGCAGGCGGAAGGTGCCGAGGCTCGGGTTTTTGGCGATGGCGGTGATCCCCAGCATCGCAGCCAATACGTCGACGTCGGCGCGGCCGGCGGACATGCCGAGAATGGCGTCGTCGCGGTTCTTGTAGGCGGTGATGGTGGATTTGGGCGCGAAGCGGCGGGCGGCGACTTCGTGGACGGAGCCGAGGTCGCAGGCGACGCGGACTTCGGGCTTGTTGATTTCACCCCAGGTGGAGGGCTCGAAGCCCTTCTTGGCGACCACGCCGAAGGGATGCACCAGCACCGGCTTGGTGAAGCCGATGGAAAGCGCGCGCGCCGGGGTGGGGTTGAGGGCGAAGGCGAGATCGACTTTGTTGGACTGAAGGTCGAGCACCGAGTTGCCGTAGGTGCTTTCGACGAATTCGAGCTTGGCTTCCCATACTGCGGCGATGCCCTTGGCCATCTCGACACAGGCGCCGGACCATTCACCGGAGGCGATATCCTTGAAGAAGTAGGGCGCCTCGCCGGCGAGGCCTGCGACGCGGAGGACTTTTGTGCGGGTGATGCGCTCGAAGGTGCTTTCATTGGCCTGGGCGCGGGCGCCGCTGGTGATGGCGAAGGTGGCGAGTGCGGCGAGGCCGCCGCCGATGGCGCGGCGCGAGAGTTGGGTGGTCATGTCAGTCCCCTCATTGTGGTTCACATACCAAGATAGGCACGGCGGACCGCCGTATCGGAAGCGATTTCCTTGGCCGGGCCGGACATTACGACGCGGCCGGTTTGCAGCACATAGGCGCGATCGGCGATTTCGAGCGCCTCGGCGAGGCGTTGCTCGACCAGCAGCACGGTGACGCCGAGGTCGCGGATGCGGGTGACGGCGGCGAGGATGTCATCGACCAGCTTGGGCATGATGCCCTGGCTCGGCTCGTCCAGCATCAGGAGGCGCGGCTGGGTCATCAGGGCGCGGCCGATGGCGAGCATTTGCTGTTCGCCGCCGGAGAGGGTTTCGGCGCGCTGGCTGAGGCGTTCCTGAAGGCGGGGGAAGAGTTCGAAGACCAAGGCGAGCGGTTTGAAGCGGTCGGGCGTGCCGCGCTTGGCGTAGGCGCCGAGGCGGAGATTGTCTTCGACGGAGAGGCGAGGGAACAGGCGGCGGCCTTCGGGGACCAGACCTACGCCCATGCGGGCGATGGCATGGGCCTTCACACCGCGCAGGGCCTGGCCGTCGAAGGTTATGGCGCCTTCGATTGCGACCTGGCCGGCGATGGATTTCAGTAATGTTGACTTGCCGGCCCCGTTGGCGCCGACCACGGCGACGATTTCGCCTTTCGCAACATCGAGCGAGACACCTTGCAGTGCCTTGAGGCCGCGATAGGAGGCGGATAGCCCATCAATCCGCAGCATAGCGGTCTCCCAGGTAGGCGCGGATCACCTCGGGGTTGCGCACGATCTCGGCGGGGGCGCCGATGGTGAGCACGCGACCGAGGTTGAGCACGACGGCGCGGCTGACCAAAGGGAGCACGACCTCCATGACGTGTTCCACCATGATGACCGTGATACCGCGGCGCTGCACGGCGCGGACGAGTTCTACGCCGCCTTGCGCCTCGGTGGGGGTGAGGCCGGTGAGCATTTCATCGAGGAGGAGGATACGCGGCTCCGTCGCGAGCGCGCGAGCCATTTCGAGCCGGCGCTTTTCGGGCGGGCTAAGCGACCAGGCCGGACGATCCGCCTTGGCGTCGAGGCCGCAGAATTCGAGCGTCTCCTGGGCTGCCCGCATCGCCATCTGTGGCCGCGCGGTGCGGGCAAAGGCGCCGACCATGACGTTCTCCAGCACGGTCATCGAATCGAAGCTGCGCACGACCTGGAAGGTGCGGGCGATCCCGCGGCTGGCGCAGGCGACCGGGCCGAGGCCTGAGATGCGCTGGCCGTCGAGGCGGATTTCGCCGGCATCGGGGGTGACTTCGCCGGAGATCGAGTTGAACAGCGAGGTCTTGCCGGCGCCGTTGGGGCCGATCAGGCCGAGGATTTCGCCGGCTTCGACGGTGAAGGAGATGTCGGCGTTGGCGGCGACGCCGCCGAAGGACTTGGAGACGCCGTTGATCTCAAGGAGCGCCATTGTTGCGGCCTCCGAACAGGCTGACCAACCCTTGCGGGCGGGCGAGGGCGACGAAGATGATCATGGCGCCGTAGAGCATCAGGTCCACCCCGCGGCCGGAGCCGCCGAGATAGGAGCTGGAGAGTTCCTTCAGCGGGATCAGCAGGGCGGCGCCGAGGATGGGGCCCCACAGGGTGCCGACGCCGCCGAGCACGGCGGGCAAGGCGATAAGGATGGAGAAATGCCCGGCCATCACGCTGTCCGGGTCGATATAGCCGACATAGAGGCCGTAGATGGCGCCGCCAAGGCCGGTGAAGAAGCCGCTGATGGCGGCGGCTGCCATCTTGGAGGCGAAGATGTTCACACCGAGCGAACGGGCGGCCACCGCGTCATCCTTCACCGCGCGCCAGGCGTAGCCCCAGCGTGAGCCCTCGATGAGCCAGGCGGCGAGCCAGGTGGCGGCGACAAAGGCGAGGACGAGATGGAGGTAGGGCAGCTTGTCCTTGCCGAATTGCAGGTTCAGCAGCGAGGGCTTGGCGATGGGGATGTAGACGCCGGTGGCGCCGCCGACATAATCCCAGTTGAGGAAGAGGAGGTAGCCGATCTCGCCCACCACCACGGTGGCGATGGCGTAGTAGTGGCCGGAGAGGCGGAAGCAGGGCCAGCCGACCAGCAGGGCCGCGAGCCCGCCGACCGCGGCACCGATGAAAATACCGGCACTTGGCGGCAATCCTGCCTGCACATAGAGCAGCGTGGAGACGTAGCTGCCCATGCCGAAATAGACGGCGTGACCGAGCGAGATTTGCCCGCAATAGCCGCCGATGATGTTCCATGCCTGGGCGAGGCCGGCGAACAGCAGCGAGAGGATGATGACGTTGAGCGCGGTGACGTCCTTTACCGCCATCGGTGCGAAAATCGCCACCGCCAGCAGCAGGCCGGCGACGATCAGTTCCCGCCGGCGGCGGCGGGTGATGAAGTTGTCCATGCTCATAGCGTCCCGAACAGGCCGCGGGGGCGGAACATCAGCACCAGCAGATACACGCCGAACACCCCGATCTGTTTCAGCGAGGGTTCGAGCACCACCGCGGTGAAAGCCTCGACCTCGCCGATCAGCAGGCCGGCGACCAGGGCGCCGCCCATGCTGCCGAAGCCGCCGAGTGCCACCGTGACGTAGGCGATCAGGGCGAAGCTCGCGCCAACATTGGGGCCGACATAGTAGAAGCCGGCGAGCATGACGCCGGCGATGCCGACAGCGCCGGCGCCGAGGCCCCAGCCGAGAGCGAAAATGCGGTCCCGATCAATCCCGATCAGCGCGACCGCCTCGCGGTCTTCGCGCGTGGCTTCCAGCGCCTTGCCGAATTCGGTGCGGGAAATCAACAGCAGTCCGGCAAAGGCGGCCAGGCAAACGGCGGCGGCGGCCAATTGGGGGAGCGGGAAATATACGCCGGCAAGATTCAGCGTGCGGTCCGACAGCCATGTGTGGTTGACGCTACGGAACTCGCCGCCCCACACGAACTGGGCGGCACCGCGGATGAAGATCGCCAGTCCGAAGGTGACGAAAATCTGCACCATGCCGCGGTTGAACTGCACGCCCAGTGCGCGGGAGATCATGCCGCGATAAATCGCCATGCCGCCGAGGAACAGCATGGCGGCGACGATCGGGAGTTGCAGCATCGGGTCCAGCCCGGTGGCCTGCCAAATTACGAACACCGCGTACATGGCGAGCATCATCAGCTCGCCATGCGCGAAATTCACCACATCCATCAACCCAAATATGAGGCTGAGCCCGGCTGCCACCAGCGCGTAGATTAACCCCATCAACAGGCCGCCGGCGGCGACTTGCAGTACTGTTTCGAGCGTCATTCGGGCGCGCCGGCGCAGGAGGCAAGCGCTTCTTTTTGAAAAAAGAAGCAAAAACTTTTTATCCGTTGGCGTCGCACTCTCCCTGGAGAGCGCGACACAAAACAGATCAAAGTTTTTTGGTTCTTTTTTTCAAAAATGAACCGCTTGCTTGCCTCTCCTTCAGCCTCCGACATTCCACACCACGTCCTTGGCCGCGAGGTCGAACGGCCAGATGGTCTTGTAGGTGCCGTCGAATACCTGCTGGATCACCGGGTTGCACAGCGTGTTCTGCCCGGTCTCGTCGAACTTCACGCCGGCCCAGGGCATGATGGTCTGGCTGCCCGGCATATCGGTGGCGACAAGCGCCTTGCGGATGTCGTCCGGCTTGGCCGAGCCGGCGCGGTTGATGGCGTCGGCCAATACCAGCAGCGCGGTGATTTCGCGCGATGTGTTGTCGTTCATGTCCTTGTTGTTGTGGGTTTTGTAGAGGCCGTTCACCACGGGGATGGCGGGGCGCAGCTTGTCGGCGTCGAGCGCGAAGGATGAGCGGCTCATCGCGCCCTCGGCGAGCGCGCCGGCGCCCTGCATGAAGGCGCTTTCCTGGAAGCCGGCGGCCTGGGCGAGGATGGCCTTGGGCTTGTAGCCGATCTCGTTCATCGCCTTGAGAATGAGGATGGCGTCAGACGTGTAGGAGGAGGGCAGCAGTACGTCAGCGTTCGCCGCCTTCAGCTTATGCGCCTCGGTGGAGAGCGAGGGCGAGGAGGCGC
>CAIWAJ010000177.1:0-2230 GCA_903910565.1 uncultured Rhodospirillales bacterium | reverse complement strand
CGCCGCGAGCGGGGGGTGAAGACCATCGAGGTGGATGAGAACGAGCTGCGCCAACGCGAGCCGAACCTCGATCGGCGCTACACGTTCGCGCTCTATTGCGACGATGGCGGCCACTGCAGCAACCCCGGTGCCTATGTCGCGGCTTTGGTGCGCCATGCGGAATCGCTGGGCGCCAAACGCGTCACCGGCACCGCCGAGCGGTTTGAGATCGCGGGTGGCCGCCTTAAGGGCGTGGTCTCCGGCGGCAAGCTGGTCGCCTGCGACGCCGCGGTGATCGCCGCCGGCGCCCACTCGCGCGATCTCGCGCATCAGGCCGGCGATCGCGTAGTGCTGGAGACCGAGCGTGGCTATCACGCGGTGATCGAGAGCCCCGAGGTGCAGCCGCGCACGCCGATCATGCCGTCCGACGGTAAGATGGTGCACACGCCGATGGAGGCCGGGCTGCGCATTGCCGGGCAGGTGGAGATCGCCGGGCTGGAGGCGGCGCCGAACTGGAAGCGCGCCGAGGTGCTGCTCGACCACGCCCGCCGCACCTGGCCGGGCCTGCCGAAGGACTTGCCGCCAGAGCGCGTGAAGGTGTGGATGGGCCATCGACCTTCGACGCCGGACGGCTTGCCCTGCATCGGCCGGGCGTCGGGCTGCAAGGAAGTGGTGCATGCCTACGGCCATGGCCATATCGGCCTCGCCGCGGGCGCGATGACTGGAAGGCTGGTGGCCGACATCATCACTGGTCGTCCGACACCGATTTCTATCATCGCGTTCGATCCCGCACGGTTCAATTAATACGTTGATGCGCAGCCGCCTCTTCAGACGGCCTGGTACCGGAGTTTTCCGCTGACTAGTATACTCTGGCCTGCTGCCATTTCCGTGGACACCGAGGTTAGGTGTTTAACATCGTGCTGAAAATCCTGTGGCGGCGCGGCGTGATTTTTGATTGTCTGTAGCCAGGCGTTGGATGGAGCAGCGGTGATGCGTGGAAGCGACGCTGTGGTTGGAGCACTGTTCAGCTAGGTGGACTTGGAGAAGCGGGTACGGCCGGATCATCCGCTGCGCGAGAGGTAGCTCAGGAAATCTGGACAGTCGGATAAGTGGCGCGCGCGTCCCTGATCAAGCAAGCTTGCTTATGAACAGGAGCGACAATGAGCAGACGACGTTGCCGGAACCACACACCGGCCTTCAACGCGAAGGTGGCCTTGGCGGCCATGAAGGGCGACAGGACGCAGGCCGATCTGGCGCAGCAGTTTGACATCCACCCCAACCAGATCACGCAATGAAAGGCGCAACTGCACGAATGCGCTGCCGGTGTATTCGGTGCAGAGGCCTGCATCGACGCACCGACACCTCCGGTGGACCTGAAATCGCTGCATACCAAGATCGGAGGGCTGGCGCAGGGCCGCAAGGCCTACCCGTATCACCTGCGCAACCTGGCGGTGACGCGGCCGAACCACGTGTGGGCCCTGGACATCACGTATATCCCGATGCCCGCGGCTTCGGCTACCTCGCAGCCGTGGTCGACTGGTTCAGCCGCCGCGTGCTGGCGTGGCGGGTATCGATCACGATGGAGGCCGCGTTCTGCCTCGAGGCCGTGACCGAGACGCTGGCCCGGCTTGGAAAGCCGGAGATCTTCGACACCGAGCAGAGCAGCCAATTCACCAGCGGCGACTTAACCGGCCTGCTGCTGAAGCACAACATCGCCATCAGCATGGACGGCGGCGGCGTGAACGGGATGCGCCAGCCACTTATCCAAACCGGAATGCTGTTCAGACGACCGAGGCCACCTCTCTTCCCCAATGAAGCAGCGATCACACGACTGATCGGCGCCCTCCCGCTGGAGCAGAACGATGAATGGCCCGTCCAGCGCACCCGATACATGACACTGGAAACCATCGCACCGCTCAGCGATGATACGGCCGTCGGACTGCACGTGATCGCAGTTTGAAAAGGATGCCCGACGCCGCTCGCAATTACTGCCATGGCCACCACGGGGTGGCTACTGCAACACGCCAAGGGACACGATCCAAGTGGATCGCCGACTTTACCTACATCTGGACCGCGGAAGGTGGGCTTTACGTTGCTGCGGTGGTCGATGAAGGCGGAGATGACGGCACATGTCAACGGCGGTCTGAATCCCGGCCATCGGGGCGGCGTAAAACCAGGCCAGTGCGGATGATGCAGCGTGGGATGGCAAGGGGCCCGATCGGGCCCCTTGCCATGTCGTCCGAGCGCGCTG
>CAIWAJ010000176.1:0-5073 GCA_903910565.1 uncultured Rhodospirillales bacterium | reverse complement strand
CGCTTCGTAAGGCACGATCGCGTCGCCGCTTTTCAGCGACGGCGGCCACAGGATCACCTCGGTCTTCGGATCGGCGAATTGCGCCACGTCGTTCGGCTTCACGTCGTGGAACTGCACTTCCAGCACCCGAGCCTCGACCCATTCGCCACCGGGACCGAATTTGACCGGGCCGGCGATGGTGTTGAACGTGCTCTTGCGCAGGTAGTCGGCCATCTTGGCCTGATCGGTGCCTTTGATCGCCTCGACCGTCTGTTGCAGCACCTGCATGTAGGAATAGGCGAACGGCGGCAGGTAGTAACCCAGCGCGTCCACGCCGGCGTCCTTGGCCTTCGCCTGATAGCGCTTCAGAAAGTCCAAGGCCTCCGGCGTCGCGAACGACCCGACCGGAAGCCAGAAGTCGTAGTCCACGATCCCGTTCAGCAGCGGCCCGAGCTGCGTCTTGATAGCGGTGGACTGCAAACCGACCATGCCGCCGCCGAACAACTGCGCCTTCAACCCGACCTCATGCGCCGCGCGGATAATACCGACGCTGTCCGGCGGATAGGACGCGACGAAGATCAGGTCCGGGTTAGTCGCCGCGATCGCCCGCACGATCGGCGTATAGTCGGTCGTGCTGGGCGGATAGGTCTTGTCGTAGACGATCTTGAGGTCGGTGTCCTTGATGATCTCATGCACGCCTTCCAGCGCGTTACGTGCGAATTCCGCGTCCGCGCCGATCAGCGCGATGGTCTTCGGCTTCGGGTTCAGCCCCTTGGCGACTTCGAAGAACCCCTGCCCGAAGCTCTGCTTGGGGTGCGGTCCACCGGTCGGGGTGAAGGAGAAGTAGTTCGGATAGTTGAACTCGCCGTTCACGCCCAGACCCAGCAGCGACAGGAATGTGCGCTTGTGCTGCATCACGACCGGCATGGCGGGGGCCACCATGTTGGTCGCGTAGCCGCTGACCACGAGGTCCACTTTGTCCACGTCCAGCAGCTTGGTGTAGATGCCGGGCACGGTGGAGGGGTTGGACTGGTCGTCGTAATAAACCAGCTTCACCGGACGCCCGAGGATCCCGCCCTTGGCGTTCACCTCTTCTTCCCAAATCTGCATCGCCAGCAGCGCGGACTTGCCGTTCGGCGCCAGACCGCCGGTCAGCGCCATGCCGAAGCCGATGGTGATGGGCTTCTCGTCCGCCCGAGCCGGCATCGAGCCGGCGAATAGGATCATGGCCGCGCCCAAGGCGCCGCTCAGCCACCGCGATATCATTCGGAAGTCCCTCCTGTTTAGACCTTGCCGCCATCCTATGGCGATGGCGAGGAACCGCAAGCCCGGTGTTTTACCCAAACGCACCCACCTCATGCGTGATGGCCGTCGCGATCTCCCGGATCATGTCGAACAGAAGCCGCATCGGCGCGAAAATCTCAATGTGCTCCCGCGCATACGCCGTGGTCGAACGCGGCGCCGCCGGTTCCCCGTAATCCCGATCCACCGACGGATCGGGCGCCACCGGGAAAATCTCCGCCAGCAGCCGCAGCGACGCATCCATGTCCAGCCGCAGGATCGCCGCCTCCAGCACCGGCCGCGTCACCCCATGCCGCGGCGAGAAATCCGGGATTTCCGTCGACAGCAGCCAGATCCGGTGGATCAGCGCCAGCCGCAGCGCGTGCAGCAGCACCTCCCGCGCCGCCATGTGCGGGGCCTCGGGCCACGCGACCCGCAGCGCCAGATGATCGGCCGAAATCCGCCGGAACATCGACTGCGCATCGGCCCAGATAGCCATCCGCTCCAGCGCCCGAGCAACGCCGACCAGCGCCTCCCGCCGCCCCGGCATGCGGGTGTGTGCCGCGCGGTCCAGCCAGCTGCCGGGGTCCAAGGACGCGATCACCGCCCGCAGCACATCGATATTCGAATGCGCCAACCCATGCGCCGCGAACTCCAGCGCTCGGTGGAACCGGCGGCTTTTCTGCCGCATGTCGGTGAACACCTCGGGATGCCGTGCCGCCGCGGCCCCCAGCCCGTGCAGCGTATTGGCGCACCACCCCAGTTGCTGGAGGATCGCGTTATTCGGAATCGCCCGCAGCTCCCGCGGATGCCGAATACGGGCCGCCCCGACCATCCCATCCGCCTGCCGCGCGGACGGCCGCGACCCGGTGGCATCGAACAAGGCCGGCCCGAACGCGCCCAGGATCGCGCCATACCCCGCGTCCTCCACCAAAGCCTCCATCCCGGCTTTCACCGTGTTGAAGAAGTCGTTGGAGAAATCGGGCGCCGCGTAGACCGGGTCCTCGATGGGTCCGGCGGCCGGGTGATAGGTCTGTTCGGCGATCCGTGCGATCGTCGCCAGAGCCAGCGCCGGCGTGCCGAGCAGCAGATACCCATCGCCCCCCTGCACCGCGCTCTCTTCCCGCACCTTCAGCCCCGCTCGGCTGAGCGCCTGCCGCGACGCCGTCGGCGACAGATACTTCAGCCGGTCGGCGAACGACCCCGGATGCGCCCCTCGGCCGATACTCTCGCCATGGGTGTCGAACAGGATCACCTCGACTCCCGAAATCCCATGCTTCGCCAGCGTCTCCCCGATCTTCAGCCGAAGCCGTTCGATCAGGTAACTGGCCGCCAGCTGCCCCACGTATCGTCCGGAGTCCGAATACCCGAACTGCAAAGCCAACCGTCCGGTCGATTTCAGGTACGCGCGGTAATGCGGGCTGCGCAGCGCCTCATCCAGCACGCCGGCCCCGAGTTCCAGCGCCTCCGCCGTTTCGAACAACGGGCTGATTTCGATCTTGTCCGCGATCCCGAACAGCTTCGCCAACCACAGCGCGGCGAGCAGCGTGTATCCTGTCTCGGTCTCCGCGATCAGGAACCGCACCGGCACCGACCCGTCCACATGTTTGACGATCTGCGCCACCGTCATCATCAACCGCGCGGCCGAGGCCTGCTCGGCCAACAGCCCGCCGAAATCGACCGCAATCGGCTGCACCGTGTCCAAAGCGGCATTGATGGCGGCGAACAAAGCGCGGCGGTGCGACGGGTCCTCCGGCGGATCGGCGATGCCCAGGCGTTGGCGGACGACATTGTGCAGCTGCGCCGCGTTCAGGCGGGTGTGCGTATGGGCCAGTGCCAACCCGTGCGAGACCAACCCCGCGCGCGCGACCGACAACCGGGTCTTGTCCGCGTCCCCGGCGGCAGCGATGGCCGTGTCGAACAGCGGCAAAAGCGGTTCGGGCGAGGTCAACGCGGCGTCGCGGTGATCCACCATCGCATGCGCGAACGCGGCGACCCGCGGCGGATCGGGGGCATCGGGGCAGGCGGCGATCTGTAGATCGACCGCGTCGACAGCCTGCTGGACCCGTTGAACCAGCGCCTCGATGCCCGCCACCTGCCCGTGCAGCCGCACCAGCTGCAACCGCTTCATCTCCAGCCGCAACCGCAGCGTATCCCACCAGCCGATATCGGTGCGCCCGTCCGTATCGTAGCCCACCCAGCTCGACAGGATCACCGGACTAGGCACCAGCTCCGTCCACCGGTCCGGCCAGACCTCCCGCGCGGCATCGAGCAGCGCGGCGTTGAACCGGTCGATGGCGTCGCGCCCATGCGCGATGGCGACATTGGCCTGGACGAACTCCTCCCGCAGCAGGATCGGCGGCGGCCGGTGCGACGGGAAGGAGTCCGCCGCCTCCCCGCAGGCCATACGAGCCAAGGCCGCGCCCACTGGCGCCGGCAAGGCAAAGGTCGGATGCGCGGTGAACACGGCGGCAAACCGGGGCCGCTCCACCAGGGCCCGGTAATCCGCCCAGCGGATCGGGGAATCGTTGGGATCCGGCCGCACCAGCGCACGAGCCAAGCGACCCAGCGCCGCCTCGTTGGCCCCGATATCCACCCCGCCGACATACGCCGACAACCGTTGGGCACGATCCGCGAACGCGGCATCGCGGAGATGCCGAATCAGCCCCTCCGCCGCGTCCAGGGTCAACGTCCCCTGATCCAGCCGCCGCGTAATGGCCAAAGCCAGCAGCAAAACAGGATTGCCGAACGGGTCCTCATCCAGGCGAGCACCCAGACGCGCGGTCAGTTCCAGCAGATCCTGGGCGCGGGCAGCCGCCGAAGCGGGGGATGATTCCTCTGTCATACCGGGATACTGACGAACATTGTGCAGTGCAGCAAGGGCGGCGGCCGTGCATACCGCGCCCACCGCATCACGCCGCCATATCGGCCGGATCGCCCTGCTCACGTTGCATGGCCTCTTGCCCGCTCTTCATCGCCGCCTCCAACCGTTCCAACGCAGTCCCGGCCGCCAGTTCCTCGTCCTTCATCTGCCGCGCCAGCTTCCCTTTGCTCCGGTCCAGCAGCCCCACCAGATACGAGGTCTCCCGTTTCAACGAGTCCTTTCGCGGCTGTTTGCCGTACGGCCAGGTCATCTTGTCCATCACCTCCTCGAAGTGCCTGTGGAAGGTGACGACGATTTCCTGCTCCGCGGGTGTCCGCAGCGCCTCCGGCTTGCGCAGCGCCGCGACCGGTCCGGTCTCCGGCGCAACGTCCGGCTCACGGTGTAAGGGGTCTTGCCCTCCGATAACGAGGGGTGCCCGCCGCAACGGCTCCGGCGCCGGCGCGTCGTCCGGTTCGAACAACGCGTCGTCGGACCGCAGCTGCGCCTTCTCCAACCGCTTCTCCGCGGACGCCGTCGCGCGCTGAAACGCCAGCGCCTGCCCGTTGAAGCGGGCAATCGAACGGGCATCCTGGGTCGAGGCCGCCAGTTGCTGGCAGTCCGCCGCGCCGAACACGCTGCTGACGATCTGCATGGCGAGCATCTGCTCGATCGCGTCGCGCGGATGGTACGACGCCCAGAGCGTGTGTGCCTGCTTGCAGCGGTTGGCGCGTTCTTGGGGGGTTTCGTCCGGCTGAGCGCGAATGGTGCCGACCGCGACGCGGGTCATGAAGGTGGCGAAAGATGTATCCAACGTAAATGTCTCCCATATCGAATAAAGGGGCACACCTTACGCTGAAATAGGAATAAAAGTCCAGATAATTCCATGGCGGCCACCCTCGCGCCCGACCCGCGTCCGCGTTATGATGCCGCCAACCGATCCAAACCGGAGG
>CAIWAJ010000175.1:0-2455 GCA_903910565.1 uncultured Rhodospirillales bacterium | reverse complement strand
CTGAAGTGGTTCCACCTCGCCACCATCCGCCTCAACCCAACACCAAGAGCATGTCTCAACGCCGCAATTCAGACCTACGCATAGAATACGAGAATAGAGCCAAGTTTTTTGGTTCTTTTTTTCAAAAAAGAACCCCTTCCTTGCGTTTGGCCTGTCCACATGACCGTCAGCAAAGTCCCCACCAACGCCCCGCTGGCCAACGCCCCCCTGGCCAACGCCATGAGCGTCGACGTCGAGGACTACTTCCAGGTCCAGGCCTTCGCCGGCTTCGTCAATCCCGCGAACTGGGACAGCTACGCCAGCCGCGTCGAAGCCAACACTGACCGCATCCTCGCCCAATTCGCCGCCGCCGGCGCGCGTGGCACCTTCTTCACCCTCGGCTGGGTCGCCGAGCGTCACCCCGCGCTGATCCGCCGCATCGTCGCCGCCGGCCACGAGCTCGCCAGCCACGGCTACGGCCACCAGCCCGTCTATTCCCTCTCCGAGGCCGAATTCCGCGCCGACCTCACCCGCGCCCGCATCGTGCTCGAAGACGCCGGCGGCGTCCCCGTCCGCGGCTACCGCGCCCCCACCTTCTCCATGGACGCCCGCACCCCCTGGGCCCACCAGGTGCTCGCCGAAACCGGCCACACCTACTCGTCCTCCACCTTTCCCATCCAGCACGACCTCTACGGCGACCCCAACGGCCCCCGCTTCCCCTGGCGCGTCCCGGGGCTCGACCTGTGGGAACTCCCGATGAGCACCGTCCGCCTCGGCGGCCGCAACCTCCCCTGCGCCGGCGGCGGCTATTTCCGCCTGCTCCCCTACGCCCTGTTCCGCCTCGGCCTGCGCCGTATCAATGCCGCCGACGCCCGCCCCGGAATCTTCTATTTCCACCCCTGGGAGGTCGACCCCGGCCAACCCCGCATGGCACAAGCCTCCAGCCGCGCCCGCTTCCGCCACTACCTCAACCTCGGCGCCATGACCGGCCGGCTCGATCGCCTGCTGCGGGATTTTGCCTGGGATCGGATTGATCGGGTTTTTGCCGATACGCTTGGGGTTGTTTGAGATGAAGGCAGAAGAGGAAGGGTGTTCTTTTTGTGAACAAAAAGAACCAAAAAAACTTTTTATTCCGTTCCATGCCGTTGGCGTACACCTCGCGGATAGGTTGGAGCGGTACACACCAAAGGGAATAAACGTTTTTTGCTTCTTTTTTTCAAAAAAGAAGCCCTTCCTTTCCTGGTCCTGCCCATGATCACCATCCGCCCGCTCGAAGCCGCGGCCGAGCCCGCCTGGGATGACTTCGTCTTCGCCCACCCCGAAGGCACCTTCTTCCACCGCCACGCCTGGCGCGAGGTCATCCGCCGCGCCTTCGGCCACCGCACGAATTACGTCTACGCCGAGCGTGCCGGCGCCATCGTCGGCGTGCTCCCCCTCGGCCAGATCCAGACCCTGCTATTCGGCAACGCGCAAATCGCCGTCCCCTTCTGCGTCTATGGCGGCCCCCTCGCCGCCGACCCCGAAGCCGGCCGCGCGCTCACCGACTACGCCGCCGAGCACATGCGCGCCTACGCCATCCCCGTCACCGAATTCCGCACCCGCTCCAAGCTCGATTGGCTCGATGAAGCCGAATGGCCCACCCGGGACGATCTCTACGTCACCTTCCGCAAGCCCTTCACCGGCGATGACGACGAGAACCTCAAAGCCATCCCGCGCAAGCAGCGCGCCATGGTCCGCAAAGGCATTGACCGCGGCCTGGTCTCCGAAATCGACACCACCGCCGACCGCCTCTTCCCCATCTACGCGGAAAGCGTGCGCAACCTCGGCACCCCCGTCTTCGCCCGCCACTACTTTGACGTCATGCTCGACGTCTTCGGCGCCGACGCCGACATCGTCACCATCGTCGATCACGGCGAGCCCATCTCCTCCGTGCTGAACTTCTACTTCCGCGACGAAGTGCTGCCCTATTACGGCGGCGGCCGCGCCATCGCGCGCGATCGCTACGCCAATGACTTCATGTATTGGGAAGTCCTCCGCCGCGCCGCCGCCCGCGGCTACCGCATGTTCGATTTCGGCCGCAGCAAGGTCGGCACCGGCGCCTTCGCCTTCAAGAAAAACTGGGGCTTCACCCCGGAGCCCCTGCCCTACCGCTTCCGCCTCGCGCCCGGCGCCGATATCCCCAACCTCAACCCGCTCAACCCCAAATTCCGCCTCTTCATCGCCGCCTGGAAGCGCCTGCCGCTCCCCGTTGCCAATCTCATCGGGCCCTATATTGTCCGCGGGCTCGGATGAGCGGAGGCATGACAACGGCAGCAAGCAAGCGCTTCTTTTTTGAAAAAAAGAAGCAAAAAACTTTTACGCTCTTATTGCGTCATCTGTTGAGATCTGCGATTCTACTCCCCGGCGTCAGGGGAACATCTCAGGTATGGACAAAGTGGCGTTTGGGCGGTGGCTTGCCGGGATTGGAGAGCTCGAT
>CAIWAJ010000174.1:0-8010 GCA_903910565.1 uncultured Rhodospirillales bacterium | reverse complement strand
TACACTCTCCCGGTCGCCTTCCTCGATGCCGTGAACGGCGCGACACGCCGACTGACGCTGCCCGACGGCAAAGTGCTCGAGGTCAAGATCCCGGCGGGTTCGGTTGCCGGACGGACGCTCCGCCTGCGTGGCCAGGCCGGCCCCGGCCGTAACGGCGGGCCCGCCGGCGATGCCCTGATCGAGATCCAGGTCGAACCGCATCCCTTCTTCGTGCGGGACGCACAGGATATCCGCCTCGTTCTCCCGGTCACCCTGTCCGAAGCGGTGCTCGGCGGCCCGATCGAGGTGCCGACGCCGCGCGGCATCGTGCGCATGAAAGTGCCGCCCCATTCCGACAGCGGGACCGAGTTGCGTCTGCGCGGCCGCGGCGTACCATCTGCCGGCGGCAGCCCGGCCGGCGATCTGCGGGCCACTTTGCGCATCGTGCTCGGCGCAACGCCGGATCCCGCGCTCGATGCATTCCTGACTGACTGGAAGCCCGCTCACGCCGACAATCCGCGCCGCGCAATGGAGGAGGAATGATGATCAGCATCGACGTTGTCGTGGTGCAACTGCCCGGCCTGTTACGCCCGGACCTGGAACGATGGATCGCGAATGACTGGGTGCGCCCCGACGGGACGGCTGGCCACTACCAGTTCCATGACATCGACGTGGCGCGGATCCGCCTCATCCGCCAGCTTCGCGACGAAATGGCGATCGACGAGGGCGCGCTACCGGTGGTGCTGTCACTCCTCGATCAGCTTTACGACCTGCGCCGCCGCCTGCGCGAGATCACCGGCGCCGCCGGACTCGTCGGAGCCCGATAATCAGCTCCTAGGCACGCCGGTAGAGGCCAGCGCCGATGAGAATAACCCCCAGTGCAACCGCGCCCCCGCTGACCAGCGTCGGGACGGCATAGGCCCGCGTTTCGGTGGCCTGAATCTTCAGCTCCCCGATCCGGGCGACGTCCCTGGTATGTTCGGTTGTGAACATCGGCACGGCGATGCCGAGCAAGCCAAGCAGGGCGACGATCACGCCGCCGAACACCAACTGACGATTCATGGGAATACCTCTCTGCGGCGCCGCGCGCGGTTCACCGGTTGCAATTGGACAAACGCACCGTCACCGCCCGGCCGCGTTGCGCCCGGTGCCGACATCACTCAGTAAATCCCGGCCACGTCCCAATCATTGGGCGGGCGCACCACCGCCGGCGGCATATCCCCGCCGAGCGTCACCGCGGCCGAAATCGGGTTGCCGTGGCGCATCCGCGTGGTTTCGTTGAACAGTCGCGCGATGTCACCATACGTGGCGCCCGGCGCCACCGTGTGGGAGACAACCGAGCCGCCAAACAGCAGCCTCAATCGATGGCCACCGGCGTCAGTGTGAAGGTCTAAGGACATTCCGGCTTTCCCCGCGCCCCACCCGGACAATCCGCGTGGCCGCCCCGCTGGTGATACCAGAAGGGGCGGCCGGCGCCCGGCAGGGCGCCTTGGTGGCGACACAAGGCAGCCTAGTTTCACCGCCACCGGCGCGGCAGGATCGGAAACCACTCACCCGCCCGCGCCGGCCCCTACTTCGCCATCGCCAGCCCTTGCAGCCGGATCAGCCCATCCGGCACCGGCCTATAACCCGTCACCTTCGCTGACATCGCAACGATGATCGCGGGATTGCTGAGATACAGTACCGGCAGATCCTGCTGTATCTGCTGGGTAACCTTCGCGTACAACGCCCGCCGCGCCGCGAGATCCGTCGTCGCCCGCGCCGCATCGAGCCAGCTATCCACGTCGGCATTCGCGTAATGGCTCTCGTTCAGCGCCCCCTTGGAATGCAGTCCGTTATAGAGATTTCCATCCGGGTCCGCTCGGCCCGACCAACCGATCGCCGAAACCTCGTAATCCCCGCTCGTCTGCGCCGACAGCGCCGCGCCGAACTCGGTCGCCCGCACCTTCACGTCGAACCCGGCCTCGGCCGCCATCGCCTGTATGATCTCCCCGGTCTGCTTCTGGTCCGGCAGCGTCGTCACCGTCAGCACGACCGGCACCGGCAGCGCCACCCCAGCCTCCTTCAGCAGCGCACGCGCCTTGGCGAGGTCACGCTTCGGCGGCGGCAAATCCTTGTTGTAGAGTGGATTGCTCGCCGTCATTCCCTGCGCCAGCGGCGCGTAGAGCCCGTTATAGACCACCTGAACGAGCGCCTCGCGATCGATCGCCGCGTCGAACGCGCGCCGCACCAGGGCGCTGCTCCCGATCGGCGATTTCGCCTTCGGCCCATTGCCGACATTGATGTTGAGGCTCTGATAGCCCAGCCCCGGATACACCAGCCCCACCAGCCGCTTGTCCGCCTTCACCGCCGCCACGTCCGTCGCCGCGATCCGCTCGCCGATATCGATCGCGCCGGCCTGTAGATTGGTCAGCCGCACCGCGTTATCGATAATCGGCTGAAACACCACGCGGCGGAAATGGACATTCCCCGCGTCCCAGTAGCCATCGAACCGGTCGAACACCATGCGGTCCTGCGCCACCCGCTCGGTGAACTTGAACGGCCCGTTGCACACCGGGGCCGCGCCAAAATCCTTCCCCGCCGCTTCCGCGGCTTTCGGCGACACGATCATCCCCGCCCGATCCGTCAGCAGCGACAGGAACGGCGAGGACGGCGATTTCAGCACCACCCGCGCGGTCAGCCGGTCCACCACCTCCACCCGCTCGATCGTCGCGATCTCGCCCCGCCGCGTGCTCCCGGGGAACGTCAAATGCCGCTCGAACCCGTATTTCACCGCGGCGGCGTCCATCTCGGTCCCGTCATGGAACGTCACGCCCGGCCGCAGCTTCAGGATCAGCGTCTTCGAATCCGCCCACTCGTACCCGGTCGCCAACTGCGGCACGATCTCCAGCTTCTCGTTGATATCGAACAACTTGTCGCACAACGCGGCGAACACGAAGCGCCCCGAATAGGTGCGCGCCTGGGTCGGGTCGAGCATGTCCGCGTCATCGGCCAGCGCGATCCTGAGCGTTCCATCCTGCGCGCTGGCGGCCAGCGGCATGGCAAACATCGCCGCGGCGGCAAGGGCGAAACGAATTCTGCGCATCGTCGGGGGGCTCCTCTACCTGGTCCGCGGCGATGCTAGCACGCACAGATGGGGCGTCCGCCAGGGGCAAGGCGAAGCAGGCAAGAAAGCGCTTCTCTTTGAAAAAAAAGCAAAAATTCTTCATTCCGTTTGCCGCGGAGTCTCCTCAGGCAAACACCCGCAAACGGATGAAGTTTCTTGCTTCTTTTTTTCAAAGAGGAAGCGCTTCCTTCACCCCGCCTGCAAAATCCCCAGCTCGGCCGCCTTGATCCCCATCGCCAGCACCCGCGAATACATCCGGCATTGCGCAAACGACCCCCCGGTGAACCACAACCCGCGCTGCCCGGTCTCCATCCACATATTGCTCAGCTCCTGCCGCTCATCGAACCCCCAGACCTGCCCGACCCGCGCGGCCACATCGGCGCCGAACAGGCTGCCCACCAAATGGTCCGGTCCCTTGTAGCCGGTCGCCAGCACCGCCAGCTCGCCCGGCAGCGCCCGCCCATCCTTCATCGCGATGCCATCGGCAGTGAAGGCCGCGATATCGTGATACTGGATCAGCCCGATCTCGCCCTTCACCAGCAGTTCCGAACACCCGACATTGAAGTAATACCCACCTCCGCGCGTACGGTATTTCAGCGGCCAGCCCGTCCCATTCTCGCCGAATTCCAGCCGGAACCCGATCCGCTCCAGCCCCTCCAGCAGCGGCGCATCAAGCGCCCGCGCCTTGTCGGTCAGCAGCTTGTGCGCCTGCTTCATCACAGGCAGCGGGAAGGACATGTTGATCAGGTCCCGGTCCGCCAATGTCGGACCGTCCCCATAGTAAACACTGTCATACAGCTGCGCGCTCGGCTCCACGTTCACCACCAGCGTCGGGCTCCGCTGCACCATGGTGACCACCGCGCCATTACCATGCAGCTCCTGCGCGATGTCATGCGCGCTCGTCCCGGTGCCGAACACGAACACCTTCCGCCCGCGCCACTGGCCGGGCTCGGCGAAGCGGCTCGAATGCACCACGGTCCCGGCGAACCGATCAAGCGTCGGGATCTCCGGCAGATTCGGCGTCCCGCTCACCGAGGTTGCCATCACGATATGCCGCGGCCGCACCACCCGCTCGCCATCGCCCCGCCGCAACCTGGCCGTCCACCGCCCGGCGGCCGCGTCATACGAGGCTCCGAGGAAATCCGTCTCCCTCCAGAAATCGATTTCCATCGCCTCGGCATAGAACTCCAGCCAATTCGCGATCTTGTCCTTCGGGATATAGTGCGGCCAGGTCTTGGGGAACGGCAGATACGGCAGATGGTTGCTGTAGACCTGGTTGTGCAGCTTCAGCCCATGGTACCGCTTGCGCCAGTTGTCACCGACCCGCGCCATCCGGTCCACCACCAGCGCCTCCACCCCCAGCGCGCCCAGCGACGCCGCCGCGGTCAACCCCGCATGCCCGCCGCCGACGATCAGCACCGCGGGGTCGCGGTCCGCGTAGCCCAGCCGCGCCTGGCGCTTGTCCAGCCAATTCGGCCCGCCGAAATCCCGCTCGAACGCCGGCTCCTCGCGCGCCAGCCGCTCCGTCTCCTCGTCATGCCCGGCGATCGCGTGCAGCGACGTCATTAGCGTCCACGCCGCCCCGTCCGGCATCAGCCGCAAAATCCCCGCGCCCACTCCGGCATCGGTGTCGAAGCGCAGAATCGCCTCCACCACCGCTTCGCCCGCGCGCTCCACGAACCGCGGCGGATACCGCGCGGGATCAACGGCGAAATTCCGCGCCCCGGCCCGCGCCCGCGCCGCCAGCAACCCCGCCGCCACCGCGTCGCGCCCGCTGGTCGTGGCAATCCGCCAGGTCAGCGCCAGTATGTCCCGCCAATGCCCATCCGGGCGGAACAGCGCGGCAATCCCGGCCGCATCGCCGGCGGCGTTGAACTGGCCCAGCCAGGTCTCGATCATCTGGCTGGCGGACGGCGTAGTGGTTTGCAGCATCCCTTGAGGCCCCTCGGAGAGTCGATTTGGCGAGACCCTAGGCGCGGGCGGGCAGGGGCCGCAAGGCGGGGAGGGGAGGGGACGGAAGCGCTTCTCTTTGTTCACAAAAAGAACATCCTTCCTCCCCCGCCTTGCGCCAAACCCGCCAAGAGAGAAAACTCCCCCCAATGCCGGCAACGGCGGATCAAGGGGACAGATGAATGACGATCGATATCAGCTTCGTCGGCCGCGGCCGTGACAAGCTCGGCGAGGGCGCGCTGTGGGACCCGCTGGAACAAGCCTTCTACTGGGTGGACATCAACGCCCCCAGTGTCCAGCGCTATGACCCGGCGACCCATCGCTTCCGCCGCTTCCCCATGCCCGACCTCGTCGGCAGCGTCGGCCTCGCCGCCCCCGGTACGCTGCTCGTCGCGCTTCGCCACGGCTTCCACATCTTCGACATCGCAACCGGCGCGGTGCGCCCGCTCGCACTGCCCGAGGACGGCAACCTCGGCGTGCGCTTCAACGACGGCAAGATGGACCGCCAGGGCCGCTATCTCTGCGGCACCATGGACTTCGCGCCCGAGGAAAAGCCCGGGCTCGGCAAGCTCTACCGGCTCGATGCCAACCTCTCCTGCCACGTGCTGGAAACCGGGCTCGGCGTCTCCAACGGCCTCTGCTTCAGCCCCTCCGGCACCACGATGTACTTCGCCGACAGCCCGCGCGGCGTGCTCTGGGCCTATGACTACGACATCGCGACCGGCACGCCGAGCAACCGCCGCGTGCTGGCCGATACCCGTGCCATCGCCGGTTCCGCGCCCGATGGCGCCACCGTGGATGCGCAGGGGCATATCTGGGTCGCCCTCATCCACGCCGGCGCACTGGGCCGCTTCACCCCCTCTGGCGAACTGGTGCAGCGCATCGACGTGCCGATTCCCTACCCGACCTGCCCCGCCTTCGGCGGCCCGGGCCTCGATACGCTCTATTGCACCGCCATCTCCGACTCCGGCGGCCGCCTGCGCGCCGATCACCGGGACGCCGGCCGCCTGATGCGCATCATCGGCACCGGCGCCCGCGGCCTGCCCGAGACCCGCTTCCGACTGGGCGTGCCGGCCTGACCTGCCATCCCGCACGGGCGCGCACTTCGAAATCGCCCATGTGAAACTCGGCATGGCCGCCGCCAATGCTGTCATTGTGCGGCGGCCGGTGCCAATCTCCCCGCAACGGCCTCGGCAGCGGGGCGATGACAACGATGCGGGGGAACAAGACATGCGGCAGTCCGGCAATCACGGCGGGGAGGCCTGACCATGCGGGACCTCGCAGGGCGTGTCGCCCTCGTCACTGGCGGCGCCGGCGGCATCGGGCTTGGCATCGCGCGCGCCTTCCAGTCGGCCGGCATGCGCGTGGCCATCGCCGACATCGATGCACCCCGCCTCGGCGCCACCGCTGCCGCGCATGGCATGCTCGCGGTAATGCTCGACATCACCAACGCGGCCTCGTGGGCCGCGGCCGTCGCCCAGGTCGAGGCGACACTCGGGCCGATCGATCTGCTATGCAACAACGCCGGCGTCATGCAGGGCCGCTTCGGTGACGGCACCCCTATCCATCTTGCCGAAATGCCGGAAACCCTGTTCCGCACCGTCGTGGAAATCAACCTCACCGGCAGCTTCCTCGGCGTCCGCACCGTGGTGCCCGGAATGATCGCCCGCGGCCACGGCCACATCGTCAACACCGCCTCGATGGCCGGGCTCATCGCGCCGGGCGGTCTCGGCGCCTATGCCGCGTCGAAATACGCCGTGCTCGGCATGACGGAGTCGCTGCGGGCGGAACTCGCGCCGAAGGGCATCGGGGTCAGCGTGCTGTGTCCCGGGGCGGTCGAGAGCGACCTCGTCGCCACCTCCGCCGCCCGCCACGCCGCCACTCGCGGCGAGTCGGTCCCACTCGAAGCCAGCCGGCCGGTCTCCTATCACCGCATGACCGCCCAGTCGGTCGGCACTCGCGTGCTCCAGTCCGTCCTGCAGAACGAATTCTACATCCTCACCCACCCCGACTACGCGCCCCTCTTCGCCGAGCGCGCCGCCGCCGTCGCCGCCAGCTTCGGTGCCCCGGCCGAGCCCGGCTACACCGAGCCGGAGATGGTGCTCACCCGCTCGCGCAACCCCGAATATGTCCGCGCCGCACGCCAGGAGACCTAACCATGGATGACCTCGCTTGCCTGCTGATCGAACGCGCCTGCCTCCGCCTGATGACCGCCTACTGCACCCATCTCGACAACCGCGACACCGATGCCTTCCTCGACCTCTACACCCCCGAAGCCACCTGGATCCGCACCGAGCCGCTACCGGCGATCGAACTCGCCGGGCGAGAGGCGATCCGCGGCTTTGTCGAGCGCCGCGGCGCCGACAGCTACTCCAAGCACCTGGTGATCAACCCGGTGATCGACGTCATCGACGCTGACACCGCCAAGGGCGTCTCCTTCGGCATGGTGGTCCGCGGCCCGGCCGATGGCGCGCTGCCGGTGCCGATGCGTGGGCTCGAATTGCTGGTGGAGTACCGCGACAGCTTCGTTCGCACCGCGGCTGGCTGGCGGATCGCGCGGCGCGAGATGTCCCGGCTGATCGACGCCGAGGCTAAGCGGTGAAGGCGCTGCGCCGGCTCGCCGTCGTCCTGGCGCTGGCCGCCGGGCTCGCCGGCCCGGCGCTTGCGCAGAAATCCGCCGACACGCTGCGCATTTCCTGGCGCGACGCGGTGCCGAATGTCGACCCCTACTACAACACCCAGCGCAACGGCATCATCCTCGCCGACCTCGCCTGGGACGGGCTGCTGTATCGTGACCCCGCGACCGGCCAGATCGGCCCCGCCCTCGCCACCGAATGGCGGCAGGTGGACGACATTACGCTCGAATTCACCCTGCGCGCGGGGGTGACCTTCCATAACGGCGATGCCTTCACCGCCGAGGATGTCGCCTACACCGTCAACACCATCCTCGCCGATCCACGGGTCGTCACCCCCAG
>CAIWAJ010000173.1:0-3187 GCA_903910565.1 uncultured Rhodospirillales bacterium | reverse complement strand
CTGAGCCGCCTACAGGATATTCGCCGCCGTCAACCCGGTGAAACCGAGCAAAGTGATCTGCGTCCCGTCCGACAGCGTCAGCTCCTCGTTGCCGCCGTTCGTCACCGCCCCGGCCAGCGCCGTGCTCGCTTCCGCCGCGGGGAAGCCCACGAAGGACAGATAATCCGACGCCGCGCTGAACCCCTCGATCGTCACCGTCGGGCGGTTGCCCTGGGCGAATGCAAACAGATCGAGCCCCGAACCGGCCAGGATCGTCGCCGCCCCACTGCCGAGCAACACGTTGGTCGCCCCGCTGCCGGTGGAGATCAGGTCCGCCCCGCTGCCGGCGTAGATCTTGTGGCTCCCACCCGTCCCCGCCGCGGCAATCGTCTCCGCCCCGCCGCCGGCTTCGATCACGTCCCCCGCGCCCGTCCCCGCCGTCAGCACGTCGCCATCCCCGCCGCCAAGGATGATCGCGGATCCACTGCCGCCGGCGATCATGTTATGCCCCGCCGGCCCGCCCAGGAACACACCCCCGCCCCCACCGCTCACCGTGAGCGAGCCACCGAACGCCGCCACCGTGGCCGTCCCGCTGCCGCCGATATAGTCGGCCGCATTGTACACCAGCGCCACCACCCCACCGCTTCCACCGCGCAGCGTCGCCGTCCCCGTGGCCGATCCCAGCACCGTGCCTGTCCCCGCGCCGCCCACCCAGTCGAGCACCCCGGTGCCCGCGAAGACGAAGCTGTTCCCCGCCGCGGCATTCACCGTCGCTGCCCCGGAGCCGCCGATCACCGTGTCCGCCCCGGTCGAATTCACCACATCCTGTCCGGCGCCCAACCAGATCTGCGTGCCCCCCATGGCATTCACTGTCGCCGTCCCGGTCGTGCTCACCACCGTCGCCCGGCCGATTCCGCCGTTGAACACGCTCTGCCCCGGCCCGAGGAACGCCACTGGGCTATTCGCCCCGGCATTGATTGTCACATCGCCGATATCCCCCGCGGCGATCAGGTCGCTGCCCGTGGAGTTGATGACGTCGTTGCCCCGCCCAGTCAGGATCGCGTTGGCCCCACCCCCGGCGTTCACCGTGTCATCCGCCCCCAGCACCACCACGGTGTCATTCCCCGCGCCGGCTGTGATCACCTGGTCACCGGCCCCGGGATAAACGCTGATGAGATTATCCCCGCCGGCGGCGAACACCGATCCACTGCCAGCCCCCGCGTTGAACGCCAGCCCCCCGCTGCCCGCCAACACCGCCTGCCCATCCGCCGCCCCACCCAGCACCGTCACCGGCGCAGTCGCGTCGGTCGCGAAGGCGCCAAACGCCGTCGGCAGCGCGAAGCTGCCGCCGCCATGGGCAAGCAGCACCCCGGTCTTCCCGTCGACCGCCGCGAACGCCGCGCGCGCCGCCGCCATCGCGCCCGCGTCGGCGAACGGCACCAGCACCGCGTCCCCCGCCACCCCCGGCACACTCACCGCCCCCGCGAACCCGCCCTGCACCAGCCGCACCGTCGTGCCGCCAAACCCATCGGGCGCAACGCTGAGCACCGGTGCCGCATAATACCCGGATAATTGCTGTGTGTAGGACTGTGCGCCCACCACCACGGCCAGTACATTCCCCGCCGTCACCGTCGCGCTCCCACCAGCGACGTAACTCAGCGCCTGCAAAGCGATCGTCCCGCCCGGCAGCAGCGTCGTCCCGGTCGCGCCGCCGCCCGCCCCGATCGCCAGAATCCCCCCGCTCAGCACTGTCCCGCTCACCGAACCGCCCGAGACCACGGCCATCGTCCCGCTCATCACCGCCGTCGACCCGGCCACCCCACCCGCGGACACCACAACCGTCCCGCCATTCACCACGCCCCCGCTGGCGCTGCCGCCCGAAGACACCACCTGACGCCCCCCACCGGCCACCACCCCGCCCGCTATCGCCCCGCCCGACACCACCACCTGAGCACCACCGGACAGCACCACCGTCGCGCTGCCAACCCCACCCGAGGAGACCACCTGTGTCCCCCCGCCGGACACCACTGTCCCCACCGCCGCGGCGATACCCGAGACGAACTGCACCCCCCCGGAGCTGACAACGGCCGCGCGCGCCGCGCCACCCTCGCCGAGCACCTGCTCCCCGCCACTCAAAACGACCGTCCCGATCGACACCCCGCCAGAGCTGACAATCTCGCTGCCGAACTGCTCCAGCGTCGCCCCGCTCCCCAGCCCGCCCGACGAGATCGCCTGGGTCCCCCGTCCACCGACCACCGCCCCCACCGCCACCCCGCCGGCGAACACGATTTCGGCCGATCCGCCATGCGCGCCCCCACTGATTACCAGGCCGCTCGCCGTCCCGCCGCTGTACACGGTCGCCACCCCGCCATCGCTCAGCGCGGTCCCGCCGGTAACCCCGCCCGGCAGCACCACCGCGGTCCCGCCCGAGGCCACCGTCCCGCCCGCGAAATGCCCCGCCGCGGAGGCCACAAACGCCGTCCCCGACAGCAACACCACCCCGCTGCTCGCCACCACTCCGCCCGCATTCACCGCGCCCACGGCGCTCCCGCCCGGCAGCACGATCACGGTCCCGCCCGCTTCCGCCACGCTGCCGCTCGTCACCCCGCCGGAGAACACCTGCTGCAACCCGCCATTCTCGACGATCGCTCCGCTGGCGACCCCGCCCGACAGCACCCGCTGCGCGCCCCCGCTCACCACATCGGCAGTCGCGATGCCACCGCTATAGATCGCCTCCACTCCGCTGCTCGCCACCGTCTGCCCGCCGGCGATCCCCCCCGGCAGCACCACCTCATGCCCGCCCGACCCGATCACCCCGCCCAACACCGGCGCGGTCGTCACCGTCCGCACCACCCGCCCGCTGTCGATCACCACCCCGCTCGACGCCACCGCCCCGCCAGCAATCACCGTCGCCGTCGCCGTGCCCCCCGGCAACACCACCATCACCCCGCCGCTCGACACCGTGGTGCCGAGCGCCGTCGCTGTCCCCTCGATCGACTGATACCCCCCACTCGTCACAATCGTGCCGGCCGCCGTGCCGCTGGAGCGCACGTCCTGATAGCCGCCGCTGTTCAGCACGGTGCCATTCGCCGTCCCGCCGGACGCGACCACCTGCAGAAGTGGCTCGGTTTCTCGCTACAGCGTTTCGGTTCCGTTAGGTGGATCGCCTGCCGGTTGATACGCACGTTTTGCTGCTGGCGTGGGGGCG
>CAIWAJ010000172.1:0-1770 GCA_903910565.1 uncultured Rhodospirillales bacterium | reverse complement strand
GAGCGCCTCAACGTCAAGCGCTCCAGCTCGAGCATCTATCACGTCGGCGTCAGCAGCTTCAGCAATTATGGCCAGACCCTCCAGGTCGTGCAGCCGGTGCTCGACCCACGGCTGTTCGCCCAGTTGCACGGCTCGCGCTTCACCGCCAAACGCAGCCAGGCCGAGGCCGACGCCACCCGTCAGCGCGTGATCTTCGAACTCATCCAGGCCTATCTGATCACCCTCGGCTCGGCCGACGCGCTGGTGGTGGCGCGCGCGGAGGAGACCTCGCTCGCGCTGCAGCAGGAGCAGATGAAGCTGCGGGTCGAGCGCGGCATCGCCAGCCAGGTCGACCTCGACGAGGTCACCTCGCGGCTGATGCAGAGCCGGGCCCAGCGTCAGGCGGCATCCACCACCCTGACGCAGTCCTTCGCCACGCTGGAGCACCGGGTCTCCGGCACCGTCGCGGCGGTGCTGCCGCTCGGCGGTCCCCTGCCGATGCCGCCCCCCCTGCCGGCCGACGTCGAAAGCTGGGTGGCCTCGGCGCGCGAGCGCAATCCCGAGGTCCTCGCGCTGAAAAACGCCGCGGGCGAAGCCTGGGCCACCTTCGAGGCCCAGGGCGCCGCCCTCGCGCCGCGGCTCGAGTTCACCTACACGGCCAACCGCTCCGAAACCGGCGGTTCGGTCTATGGCGGCGGCTCGCTGACCGCCGACCAGACCTGGCTGCTACGCCTGACCGTTCCGCTGTTCAACGCCGACGGCGCCGGCTACCCCGTCTACGCCGCCCACGCCCGCGCCCGCGCCGCCCGCTATCGCACCGAGGACCAGCGCCAGGAAGTCGAGGAGCGGGTCCGCACCGCCTATGAGGAAATCATCGGCAACAGCGCCCGCGCCGATGACGTCGCCCGCGCCGCGGCCGCGCAGGAGCGCGTGGTGCAAGCCAAACGGGACCGCTACAGCGCCGGGCTGATCCGCATCACCGAAGTGCTGGATGCCGAGCGGGACCTCTACCAGGTCCGCCGGATGCTGCTCGCCAGCCGCTACAACTATCTGCTCAACCTGATCCAGCTCAAGCGCCTGGCCGGCGACATATCGGCCGGCGACGCCGAGTTCATCGATGCCATCCTGCTGCGCAACGGCCCCGCGGTCACGCGCACCGGGTCGGATACCGCCTCATCGCCTGCGATCGCTGCACGGGTCCGCCAGACGGCCACCGCGCAGTTGTCGTCCCCACCCAACCCGCCGGCCAAGCCGGCATCGTCCCAGCGGTGATCCCGATGTCGCCGCCCCTGATGGAGTTCTCCCAATGACCCGGTCCACCACCCGTTCCTTGCCGCGGCTGCGGCTGCTGATGCTCTCGACGGCCCTCACCGCGATCGGGGTGGCGCTTGCTCCGACCGGGGCGATGGCCCAGGCCCCCGGCACTTTCACCGTCTCGTCCGCCACCGATAACGGCGCCGGCACCACGGCGGGCACGCTGAGCTTCGCGATCGCCCATGCCAACCTGTCGCCGGGTTCGACGATCAATTTCACCACCGCGAACGTGACGCTGACGGGGCCGCTCCCCGCGATCACCGCCAACGTCACCCTCAACGGCGCCGGCGCCACCATCAGCGGGCAGAACGCCAACCGGGTGTTCTTCGTCACCGGCGGGTCGGTGGCGATCAACAACGTCAACATCGTCAACGGCAAGGCGGCCGGCGGCGCCGGCAATGACGGCGGCGGCGGCGGCATGGGCGCGGGCGGCGCGATCTTCGTCGCCGGCGGCAGCGTCACCCTGAACACCGTCGG
>CAIWAJ010000171.1:0-4595 GCA_903910565.1 uncultured Rhodospirillales bacterium | reverse complement strand
GATCGATCAGCAGAAATCCGCGGAAGACACGCAGCATCAGGTCGCCAAGACGCAAGCCGATATCGCGCTCGCCATGAAGAAGCATGAGCTTGATACCCAGGCGAAGATGATCGATGCGCAGCTGAAACTCCAGGAGGCCGAACGGCAGCATCAGTTCAACATCGCGGAATTGGCGATGAAGATGGACGGTGAGCGCGCCAAACAGGCACACGCCACGGGCCAGCAGCACGCCGACGCGCTCGCCGATGGGATCGGCAGGCTCGGGGAGCATTTGACGAAGCTTCATCAGGCGCACTCCGAGGCCGTCATGAGCGCGCTCGCGCAAGCATCGGCGCCCAAGCGCCGCGTGCTCGTGCGCGATCAACAGGGCCGCGCGTCGCATGTCGATGAAGTTCCGATGACGCATTGAGGAATTAGACATATGGGGATCGGTTATTATAACGCATTGGTGACGGCGCAGGTCGCAGGGCCGAATCTGACGGCGTCTACGACAGCCACGTCGCTGTTGCCAGCGCAGGCAAAGGTCACTTTGCCGGCCGGCTTTTTCGCCTATGCGGGACAAAAGATGATCATCAAGGCGCACGGGCAGCTCGGAAACATCGTCACCACGCCGGGGACGCTGACAATAGACGTGCGGTTCGGCGGCACGGTCGTATTCAACGGAGGCGCGATGCAGCTAAGCAGTACCGCGCATACGGCGTTGCCCTTCTGGCTCGATATCGAGCTGACATGTCGCGCGGTCGGAAGCGGGTCGAGCGCAAATTTGATGGGGCAGGGCAGAATGACCGCCCAGTCGCTGTCGTTGACCGCAGTCGCGGACTCGACAACGACGCCCGCGACCCTGCTGTTGCCGAATACAACTCCTGCGGTCGGCACCGGTTTTGATTCCACGGCCACCCAGCAGGTGGACTTGTTCGGAACCTTCTCGCTGAACAATGCGAACGCGATTCAGGTCCACCAATTCGAGATTCCGTCGGTGAACTGGGGCGGCTGACACCGCTGTTAAGGTCGGGGGCACACGCAGGCGGGCGGCCACATGAGCTTAAGCCTCGTTCAAAGCAAGAACAATTCGTCCAACATCAATGCCGGCATAACGTCAAATACGCTTGCATACGCGAGCAGTCCGACCGCGCATAACTTGCTGGTCGCGGTTATCGGCGCGGGACTGACCGCGGGGTCAGGGCCAACCGACCCGACCGTTTCCGACACCCTTGGCAATACCTGGACGAAAATTGTCGCCGTGCATGAGGTGTCGGGTCAGACCAACCCGTCAGATGGCTACATTTACGCGGCCCTGAATAATAAATCGACCGGCGCCAATACGATTACGGTTTCGTTCGGCGCGCAGTCGATGAGCTTTATCTCGATCACCGGCTACGAGTTTCAGGACAGCGCGGGGTCTCCGAATGGGTTTTCGTCCGATGCGATCGGGAGCGCAACTGGTGGCAATACGGCCGCCAACATGGGAGCCACGACCGGAGCTACAGCGCGCGCGAACGAAATCGTGGTGGCCGGCAACGCGAACTGGACCGCGGTTCCGACAGCCGACGCGGGGTACACCAATGGCCCCACCAATTCATCCGCCATCTTCACCGGCACGGAACACAAGTTCGTCTCGGCGACCGGGACGCAGACGGCATATAATACGACCGCGAACGGCGCCAATTTCACGACCGTTGTGGCGACGTTTTTCACCTCCGCAGCCGCTGGAGCCGCGTTCGCGCAACACAATGCTAGGCTCGACATGTTCAAGACCCCTTTTCGCGCGCTCGGGCCGAATGCTGCCCTGATACAGATGCGCGCCTTTCCGTCGTCGGCTCCCGTCGCGGAATCTATCGGCCCCTCGATTCTTCGCGTTCAACGCCAACCCTGGAGATGGTGAAAAATGCCTTTCTATGATCTCAACCGTGCCATTACGACGAACGGCTCGGCAAACACGGTTTCCACTCATCTGTGGGGCACCACGGTCGCCAACCAGGAAAGCGTCGGTATCGTCGGCCTGTTCGGCGCCATGCGCTTTGCAACCGCGGGCGGATGCCAGATCAATCTTGTCGATAATACCGGCGCCGTTGCCACCGGCGGAACGGCGCAGACGCCGATCCCCAAGAACCGCCGCGCTGCCCCGGCGGCACAAAGCGCGTGGAAGAATGACGCGTCCGCGATCACGCCGGGCGCCACCCTGATCACGCGCATCAGCGTGGGTTGCGCGCAAACCGGCGGCATGGGCGGCTGGGTGCCTCTCGTCCCCGGTGATGCCGTGCAAATGATGCCGAATGCCACCAATCCGGTCGATGTGGAAATCACCAGCAACACCGCGACGGCGTCGGTAACCGGAAATATCACGCTTGAGTTCGGCGAAGGGCAGTCCGCGTGAGCGAACGCATAAACCTTAATCTCAGCCGGTTGTGGGATCGCCAGTTGCAGGGCGACCTCCCCGATTGCCGGTTGAGGTATCAGGACCGGCAGGACGATATCGTCATGCGTGGCCAGATGCCCTGGTCGCGGGTCTACTGCGGGAATTGCGGCGCCGCCGGCGGCCTTGTGACGGAAGCAACGGTCGCCTTCGCGTTCTATCTCTGCAACGTCTGTGCGGCCAGGAACGGGCCGCCTCCGGGTTGTCACGAAGTTGACGTCCCGTCGATCGGGGCATAGCAGCGTGTGTCCAGTATCTTCGTCGTCCTCTATGAGACGCCGAGGGCGCCGATCGGCGCCGCTGCGCTCTACTGGCAAAATTCGTCAGTCGATGCCGGACCGCTCGGAGCGCAGCCGGAAACCAATGTCCACTTCGTCGCGCGGCATGTTCCCGCGTCGCATACCGTCCTCGCGCTCTATCGCTCGAACATCGCAGCCGATCTTTCGTCGCAGGCGCCGTTCGCGACGAATGTGCATTTCGTTGCACGGCACCAGGCGGCGATCTACAATGATCCACTATGGCTGCGCTCGAACATCGCCGCCGATTTCTCTACGCCTTCCCCGCAACCGCAGACCAACACTCATTTCGTAGCGCGCTATCAGGCATCGCAATATGCGCTGCCGCAATGGCTGTGGCAGAACGCGAGCGCGGATGCTCCTGTTTCGGTCGTCCCCGAAACCAACACGCACTTTGTTGCAGTCCATCAGCCGGCCCAGTTCCGGCAAGGATTTCGCTTCAACACCGCGGCATTCGACTTTTCGAGTCCGCTGGCGCAGCCAGAGACCAACACTTACTTTACGGCGCGCCACCAGCCCGCTGCGCACACGCTGCCGCGGGCACTATGGCAGAACGTCAATACCGATCTGCCGGTTTCGATCGTCGCTGAAACCAATACGCATTTCATCGCCCTTCACCAAGCGGCGCAGTTTCGACAGGGATTCCGGTATAATTCGGCTGCCTTCGATTTCTCGACGGCTCTTGTGCAGCCCGAGACACAGCCGCACTTTCTGTCGAGACACCAGCCGGCGGCATATTCGCTGCCGCAGTTTCTTTGGCGCGCCCCGGCGGTCGATCTTCCCGCCTCGCCGGTCATCGAGGCGAGTTCACATTTTCTTGGCCGCCACCAGGCGGCGGCCTTCATCAGCCCGATCTGGCTGCGCTCCAACATCGCCGCTGATGTCTCGACGTTCCAACCGCAGCCGGAAACGAATGTCCACTTCATAGCCTCCCATCGGCCCGCGCAGCATTTCGTGCTGATGGGGCTGATGCAGAGCCTCGCGGCTGACGACAGTTCGGCCGCGCCTCCCATCGTGCTTCCCCCCGGCGGATATGGCGCCCGAATGGGAGCCTTTTCCCGCAAGCGGCTCCTGGAGCTTGCGGCCGAGCTGCGGGAGGCCAGGGAAGCGGCGACGCGGGTCTCTGCTACCAGGGGGGCCGGGCAGGCGCAGGCCATCCGGCGGGCGGCAGACGCGGCCACGAGCGCTATCGCGGCGCTCAGCGATGTCGAGCCGGATATGGAAGGGAATGCCCTGGCGGCGGACGTGGCGCGGATCGCGCGGGCCGTCCAGGGTGCGGCTGGCGCGTCCCGCGTCACGGCCGCGATAAAACAGGCGGCGGCTGCCGAGAAGGGCGCCCGCGAGCTGATCGAGCTGATCGCGCGCTGGCGCGAGGACGAGGACGAGGCGGAAATGATGTTGCTGCTTTCATGAGACGGCGCGCGGTCTTTGTCATAGGGCTCGGGCTCATTATGATGTTTGTCGCCTTCGCTGGCGCGCGGGCTCAGTACATCCGCATGATCCCTCCGGGACGCTACTGGTGGGGCGTGGATCGCGTCTGGCCCGGCTACGGCATGCGCCGGGTGCCTCGACCGTTCTACGGCGGCCAGTGGTCCGGCTACCGAGGATGCGGTCCATGGCGGTGCTGGAGGGTGCCATGAGCGACGACAAGATCGCCGACGCCATCGCGCGCGGGCACGAAGCCCAGATGCTTTTGAACCACCATGTGCTCACGGAACTCTTCGACGCCTATGAGCGAGGCACCATCGCGGAGTGGAAGCTTGCCAAGACCAGGCGGGAACGCGAGCGCTTTCATATGGCTGTCATAGTGCTGGAAGTCGTGAAGAATGGCCTCGAGAAGCTCGCCGCCTCCGGCCGCTACGCCAGCGCCCAGCTTGAAAAAGAAG
>CAIWAJ010000170.1:0-5847 GCA_903910565.1 uncultured Rhodospirillales bacterium | reverse complement strand
GTTATCAATCCAAACTATTGAGATACTTTAATAATCTATAATAGCTGCCTCAGGCCACGCTAGCAGACCCGCTGGCAAGCCCCAGAGAAGGTTAGCCTCTGGCTCCGACCGCTGCTCCAATGTCCATCCAAACACCAAAGACTTTCATTGAACGGAGAACCCTCCCCCGCGGGAGGTTGTTGTCGCTTCCGGTCACCAGTTGGTCGATCCGGACGAGTGAGCCCCCACCGCAGAGATAGCTAGCATAGTTCCGCTCGGCTCCCGCGTGATCAGGAACGGTAGCCCTGGCGGGCCAATGCGCCGTCGATCCGCTGGCCAAAGCGGGCGGAGCCTTGCGCTGCTGCTCAGGCGAGCGGCGGGCGAAGATGGGCCCAAGGCCTTGCCGCCTCGAACGCCGCGCTCGCCTGCAATACGCCGACATCGTCGAAGCGGCGGCCGACGATCTGCAGCCCGACCGGCAGGCCCGCCGGCGTGAAGCCGCAGGGTACGCTCGCCGCGGGGCTGCCGGACCAGTTGAACGGGTAGGAGAATTCGGCCCACATCAGCCAGTCCCACGGATGCTGCGGCCAGTGCTCGGGCTGCAGACGGTCGGCCGGGAAGGCGGCGACGCTCACGGCCGGCGACAGCAGGAAGTCATAGCCCTCCATGAACTCATGGATCGCCTGCACATAGGCGAAACGCCGCGTGCGCATCTCCATGAACTGCGGCACGGTGAAATGGGCGGCCCCACGGATCATGGCGACGAAGCCTGGGTCCATCCGGCTCTCGAACTCGGCCAGGGAGGCGAGGCGCGCGGTGAAAGTCGCGGGCCAGAAGAAGCGCACCAGCTCTGGCCCGAGCGGCCCCCAGTTGGGCGTCACTTCGTCGATGTCAGCGCCCATCTCCTCGAAGACACGAACGGCGCGTTCCACTTGCTCGGTCACCTCGGGATCGACGCGGGCATGGCCAAGATCGCGGCTGTAGGCGATGCGCTTGCCCTTCATCGAGGCCGCGCGCAGCAGGGCGGGATAGTCAGGCGCGGGGGCCTCAAGCGAGGTGTAGTCCCATACGTGCGGCCCGGCCATTGCCCGCAACATGAAGGCGGCATCCTCGACAGTGCGGGTGAGCGGGCCGATATGGGTCGCGAGCTCGTTGTTCGACATCGGCCAGTTCGGCACCCGGCCATGGGTCGGCTTAAGGCCGTAGACGCCGGAGAAATGCGCGGGCATGCGGATGGAACCGGCGCCATCGCCGCCCTGGTGGAGCGGACCATAGCCAACCGCCGCCGCCACCCCGGCGCCCGCGGAGGAGGCGCCGGCGTTCAGCCCCGTGGCCCAGGGGTTGTGGGTGATGCCGGAAATCGGCGCCTGGCTGACGCCCTTCCAGCCCCATTCGGCCGCGGACGTTGTCTTGCCCATCATCATGCCGCCGGCCTCGTACATCCGCGTCACGCAGGGGGCGTCGACGTCGGGGATCGTGCCCTGCATGCTCGCGCTCGCGAAGTCGGTCTGCACGCCTTTGGTGTGCTGCAGGTCCTTGATGGTGAAGGGGATGCCCTCCAGCAGGCGCGGCGTGCCGCGATTGAGGAACGTATCCTCCGATCGCCGCGCGGCCGCGAGCGCGTGCTCGGGTGTCAGGCGCATCATCGCATTGACTCGCGGCTCCACCGTTTCCATCCGTGCCAGGACCGCCTGGGCGACCTCGACCGGCGACAGCTTGCGCGCGCGGTAGAGTGCCGCGAGGTCCTTCACGCCGAGAAAGCCGATGTCATCGTGTTGCATGGGGTCCACCATCCGTCGGTCTGAGGCTGTCAGCAAAGCACTGCCGGCGGAGTCAAGGAAGCCGGGTTGCCCCGGCAAAGTCTCACCTCGCGCCCTACCGGGAACCCGCGGGATCGGAGATCCAGCGCACATAGCGATCGACCGAGGCGGCCACGCGCGCCTTCGCGTCATGGGTGATGATGCGGTCCCACCAGGCGCCGTAGAGGCGCGCATAGGGGTAGGGCTCCACCGCGGAAGCGATGGCGCGTACGGTCGGGACGTTGAGGGGGATGAGGTTCGGGTAGCTGCGCATGAAGCTGACGAAGCGGCGGTCGGGGACGACCTGGACGATATCGCCGCTCTGCAGCGCCCCCTGCCCCTCCGCCCCTTGCGCCCAGTGCAACATGGTGCCGCCGTCATAATGCCCGGGAGCGTTGATGAGGGTGACGCCATCCGCCAGCGCATGACTGGCGCCGGACCAGTAGCGGATGGCCGGATCAGGGCGCATGACGTGGTCGCGGTCGGCTTCGTGGAGCAGGATCTTGGCGCCGAAGGCGTGGGCCCACTCGACCATGCAGCTGTAATAATGCGGGTGCGAGATAGCGATGGTGCGGATGCCGCCGAGGGATTTCACCAGTTCGATGGTGGCGTCATCGAGGAAGGTGATGCAATCCCACAGGATGTTCCCCTCGGGTTGGCGCAGCAGCAAGGCGCGCTGGGCGATGGCGAAGGCCGGCGTGGTGCCGATGCCGATAAGGTTGGGCTCGTGGACGCGCCAGGCATTGAAATGGGTGCGACGCATCGTCTCCAGGCTGGTCCAGCGCTGGCCGCCGGCACCGATATATTGCCGCTCGTCCTGGCAGATCGGGCAGGCCGGCGGCGGCGCGGCGGCGGGCGGAAACTGGGTGCCGCAGGTGGCGCAGATATGGGCCACCCGCATGGCGGCAAACCTTTCAGTTGAAAGCGCAACCCGGCTTCATGCCGAGCCGCTTGAAAATCATCGCCGCCGGGCAGAACCCCGTGATGCCGGCCTGCATCATGTTGGCGCCGGCGAAGGCATTGAGCAACAGCCACCACGGGCTGACGAACCAGCCAAGCGCCAGGCTCACCAGCACCATGGCCCCGGCGAAGCAGAGAACGGCGTTGTCGATGCTCATGGGCGTATCTCCTGATCGATGGCGGATCGGCGTGATCCGTGGTTGACTTTATATTCGTATCTTCGTATATACGCAAGTATGAAAATAGAACCAAAGCAAATGGCCGCCGCCGCCAGCCAGGCCAGCGAACTGCTGAAAGCCCTCGGCAATCCCCATCGGCTCATGCTGCTGTGCCAGATGATCGAACGCGAACGCACCGTCAGCGAACTCGCCGCGGCGCTCGGCATCCGCGAGTCCACTGCCTCCCAGCATCTGGCGCTGCTGCGCAAGGACGGGCTGGTGAAGCCACGGCGCGAGGCGCAGACGATCTGGTATTCGATCGCGAGCGTGCCGGCGCAGCGGGTGATGATGACGCTGTTCGAACTCTTCTGCCAGCCCGCGGAGGCGGTACAATGATCTGGTTCGCCCTTGCCCTGGTGCTCGCCCTTCCTGCCGCGGCGCTGGCCGAGACGCGCCTCACAGTCGCGGCGCGCGAGGTGATCGACCAGAAGGCGGTGTTCGCCACCGTCGAGAGCCCAAACGTGATCCCCGCCCGCGCCCGCATCGGCGGTACCGTCATCGTGCTTGCCGTGCGGGACGGCGACGCGGTGGCGCAGGGCCAGACGATCGCCACCGTGGGAGATGACAAGCTGGCGCTGCAACTGGGGTCGCTCGACGCCCAGATTGCCGGACTGCGCTCGCAAGTGGCGCAGGCGCAGATCGATGTCGCGCGGGCCGACGTGCTGGCGCAGAAGGGCGCCGGGCCCAAGGCGACGCTCGACCAGGCGCGCACGGCGCTGGAAGTGGCCTCGGCCAACCTGCGCGCGCGCACCGCCGAACGGGCGGTGTTGCAACAGAACATGGTGGAGGGGGCGGTGCTCGCCCCGGTCGCCGGGCGGGTGCTGAGCGTGCCGGTTACCGCCGGATCGGTGGTGCTGCCGGGGGACGGGGTCGCGCAGATTGCCCAGCAGGGATTCCGGCTGCGCCTGCGGGTGCCCGAGGCCTATTCCGTCAGCCTCAGGGCCGGCGACGCGATCCGGCTCGATGCCGGGCAGCTCGGCGTGGTGGCGCCGCTCGCCGGGCGGATCACCCTGGTCTACCCACAGATCGCCGAGGGCCGCGTGGTGGCGGATGCCGAGGTGGCCGGCATCGGCGACTACTTCGTCGGCGCGCGGCTGCTGGTGTGGATCGCCGCGGGGGCACGGCGGGCGATCGTGGTGCCGCCCGCCTTCATCGCCACGCGCTTCGGGCTCGATACCGTGCGCCTGCGCCGTACGAGCGGGAGCGTCGAAGTGCCGGTGCAGCGCGGCGCGGCGATGGCGGAGGGCGTGGAACTGCTCTCCGGGGTCGCGCCCGGCGATGAGCTGGTCGGGCCATGAAACTCGGCCTCTCTGGCGCGCTGACCCGCTTCAGCATCCGCTCACCACTGACGCCGCTGTTCCTGCTTGCGGCGCTGGCCGCCGGGATGGTGGCGCTGCTGACCATTCCGCGCGAGGAGGAGCCGCAGATCAGCGTGCCGATGGTGGATATCTCCATCAGCGCCAATGGGTTGCGTGCCGCCGAGGCGGCGGAGCTGGTGACCAAGCCGCTCGAGGTGATCGTGAAGGCGATCGCTGGGGTGGAGCATGTGTATAGCCAAACGCAGGATGACCGCGTGATGGTCACCGCGCGCTTCCTGGTCGGCACGCGGGAGGATGACGCGGTGCTGCGGGTGCACGAGAAGATCCGCGCCAATCTTGACCGCATCCCTATCGGCATCCCCGAGCCGCTGGTGGTCGGGCGAGGGATCAGCGACGTGGCGGTGGTGGTGCTGACCCTCTCGCCCCGCCCCGATGCCGCCGAGCGCTGGACGGGGGCGGCGGTGCAGGCGCTGGCCGGCAAGCTGCGGACGGAGCTGGTGAAGGTTGAGGACGTCGGCGTGAGCGAGGTGGTCGGCGCCGGGCCGGAGGAGATGCGCATCGAGCCCGATCCGGAGAAGCTGTCGCTGTACGGGATCACGCTGCAGCAGCTGATCGCCAAGGTCCGCGACGCCAACCGCTCCTTCGTCGCCGGGCAGGTGCGCGATCGGGGCCGCATGAGCACGCTCGCGGCGGGGCAGACGCTGCGCGGCATGCAGGATATCGGCCTGCTGGTGCTGGGCGCCCGCGATGGGCGGCCGGTTTATGTGCGTGATGTCGCGCGCGTGGTGGTGGGGCCAGGCACCGGGGAGAACCGGGTGTGGAACGTGGCGCCGGACGCGCAGGGGGCCTGGCAGCCGGTGCCGGCGGCCTCCGTCTCGTTCGCCAAGCGCGCCGGGGCCAATGCGGTGGTGGTGTCGGAGGCGATTCTCGCGCGGTTCGAGACGCTCAAGGGCCGGCTGCTGCCGGATGATATCGAGGTGCGGGTGACGCGGGATTACGGGCAGACCGCGGACGACAAGGCCAATGAGCTGCTGTTCCATCTCGGGCTGGCCACCGTCTCCATCGTGGTGCTGATCGCGCTCGCCATTGGCTGGCGCGAGGCGGCGGTGACGCTGGTGGTGATCCCGACCACGATCCTGCTGACCATGCTGGCCACCCGGCTGATGGGCTACACCATCAACCGGGTGAGCCTGTTCGCGTTGATTTTCTCCATCGGCATCCTCGTCGATGACGCGATCGTGGTGGTGGAGAACATCGCGCGGCACTGGGGGATGGGGGACGGACGGAGCAAGCTCGGTGCCGCGGTGGATGCGGTGGCCGAGGTGGGCAACCCCACGGTGGTGGCGACGCTGACGGTGGTGGCGGCGCTGCTGCCGATGCTGTTCGTCTCCGGGCTGATGGGGCCATACATGGCGCCGATCCCGGCCAATGCCTCGGCGGCGATGATCTTCTCCTTCATCGTCGCCATGGTGGGGGCGCCGTTGATGATGCTGCAACTGGCGCCGGTTCGCGCTGCGAATGCCGCCGCGCATGGCCACGATGAAGGCCGGCTCGGCCGGGGGTAACGCGCAG
>CAIWAJ010000169.1:0-4319 GCA_903910565.1 uncultured Rhodospirillales bacterium | reverse complement strand
GCATGCAGCGCCTCGGTGCCGGCGCGGATGGCGGCGGCGAAGCTGGCGTCCATGAAGGCCTTGTGGTCGTTCCAGGCGGCATAGCGCCCGTCGGTCCGCCCCATCGCCGCCGTCGTGGTCTCCGGCATTACGCTGTCCCAGTCGGGGAACGCGGTGCCCCAGGCGGCATTCACCGCGGCCAGACTGCCCCGCCGCCGGCGCAGCCAGTCTCGGAAATCCGCCAAAACGAGCGGCGAGCGGTCGAAGTCCCAGGCGGCGGCGAGGTCGGCGATGCCGGGCTCGTCGCCGAGCGAGTAGTAGAGCGGCCGGTAGTCGCCATGGGCCCGCACATGCGCGGCCAGGCGGCTGCCGATGCGGGCGATCCAGGCGGGGTCCGACAGGCTCGGCCGCCGCTCGAACACGCTGAGATCGCGCGGATCCGCCTGGTGGCGGGCCTGGGCCTGGGTGAACTGCCAGGTCACGTCGTTGCCGTGCTCCGGGGTCCACATATGGTAGGGGGAGTAGAAATCGGTGGCGATGTTCTCGACATACCAGCGGAAATCCCCCGCCAGCGGGGCGGCGATCCGCGGCGCGACGTCGGCGCCGGAGAAGGGCACCCGGTGGCCGAACACCTTCACCCCCGTAATGCCGAGGGCGCGCATGGCGGTGTGGCGGGCGGGGGATTGCTCGGCGTAGCTGATGAGCTGGAAATCATCCCACACGCCCGGCGCCGGGCGGGCGATGAACCCGGCCGCCGCCTCATGGCGGGTGCCGTCGCGGATGCTGACGCTGCGCAGCGTATTGCCCATCGCCACCGCATGGCGGAGGTCGAGCCTGACCGAGGCGGGCGCGTCCGGATTGGCGATCAGGGTAAAATGGGCGACGTGCCGCCCGAGCGCGTCCGTCCAGTCCACCGCGACCTCGGCGGGCGCGCTCAACGGCGGGTCGGCGATGAACTGCGCCTCGATGCTGCCCGTCCGCTCCACCGCCGCCGGAAGCACCAGCCGATCCGCCCAGGCCGGCGCGGCGGCGAGCAGGAGGGGCAGAAGGGCGGCGGCAGGTCTCATCGCGCCTCGCGCATCAAGGCCCGCAGCAGAACGGGCAGGAAAACCAGCGTCACCAGCAGGGTCGCGGCGAGGCTGAGCAACAGCAGCGCCCCCATGCTGGCGGTTCCGGGGTGCCGGCTCAAGGCCAGCGAGCCGAAGGCGGTCGCGGTGGTCAGCGCCGAGAACAGGATCCCCCGCGCGGTCGCGGTGCCGAGAAAGCGGGACTGCCCGGCCCGCCAGTTCATCACGAAGTAGATGTTGAACGACACGCCGACGCCTTGCAGCAGCGGGAGGGCGATGATGTTGGCGAAGTTGAGCGACAGGCCCAGCACGGCGGCGCCCAGCACCGTCAGCAGCGCCGAGAGGGCAAGGGACAGCAGCACCAGCCCGACATCGAGCGGCCGGCGCAGCACGGCGGCGAGCAGCACGGCGATGGCGCCGAGCGCCAGCAACGCCGCGGTGCGGAAGGCGCCGGTGATGGTCTCGGCGGTCTCGACGATCTGCACCGCCGAGCCGCCCGCCTCCGGCGCCACCGCCCGCACCTCGGCGACGAAGCGGGCGAGCGCCTCGGCGCCCTTCACCTCAACCGCCGGGGTCACCTGGATGCGCACCCGTCCGTCGGGCAGCCGCCAGTCCCGCGCGAGATCCGGCGGGATGCTCTCGGCGGTGACCGGCGCGGCGGCGAGCGAGGTGCGCAAATGGCCGAGCTGCTGCGGCAGAAAGCGCACCAGCGCCGCATCGGCGGCCAGCAGCACCTGATCGGGCGCCGCGGCCAGCGCGGCGAGGTCGGCGGCGATGGCGAGCAACGGGCTGTCGGGTTTGAGCCGGGCCTTTGCGGCATTGATCTGCTTGAGCGTCGCGGTGGCGCCCAGCCGCAGATCGGCCGCCGTCACCGGCGCGGCCGGGGTGCGCGGGGCGAGCGTGGCGCGCAGCAGCCCGGCGGCATCGGCGATGGCGGCGAGTTTGGCGGGCTGGTCGGCCGGCACGAAGCTCGCCAGGCTCAGCACGTCGCCGGCGGTCTTCAAGGCGGCCAGACGGGGCATCAGCGCCTCCGCCTCGGCGTGGCCGGGCACGATGATGTCGGCGGTATAGGGGTTGGTGAGCGGGGAGGCGGCAAGGTCGGCCAGCGTGCGCATCGCCTCGGTCGTCGGGTCTTTCGTATGCAGGGGGTCGGAGTCAAACGTGAGCCGGGGCAGCAGGAGGGCGCCGAGCAACCCGGCGAGCGCGAAGCCGCCAAGCACGATCCGCCGGCGCGGTTGCAAGAAGGCTTCGAGCCGGTCGCCAATGGCAAGACCGACCTCGGCGCCTTCCGCGCGGGTCCGGCACAGCGTCAGCATCGCCGGCAGGAAGGTGAGCGTGGCGGCAAGGGCCACCAGCATGCCGAAGCCGGCGATGATCCCGAGTTCGGCGACGCCGCGGAAGGAGGTTGGCGCGAAGGCGAGGAAGCCGGCCGCCGCCGCGACGGCCGACACCAGGATCGCCGGCCCGGCGACCGCGCCCGCCGCCTGCATCACCTGCGCCGCGGTGCCGTCGGGGTAGGCGTGGCGCATTTCGCGCAGGCGGACGCAGAACTGGATGGCGAAATCGACGGCGATGCCGACGAACAGCACCGCGAAGGCCACCGAGATCAGGTTCAGCGTGCCGATCGCCAGTGCCGCGAAGCCGGTGGTCACCACCAGCCCCAGCGTCAGCGTGGCGACGATCGGCACGATCAGCCGCCAGCTGCGCACCGCGAGGATAAGCCACAGCAGCACCAGCGCCGCACTGACGAGGGTGCCGGTGAGCGCGCCCTGCGCGACCGTGGCGAATTCCTCGTCGGCGAGCGGAACCGCCCCGGTGACGCGCAGCCGGGCGGAGCCGTTGGCGATGAATTCCAGCTTGCGTGCGGCGGCTCGGAGCGCGTCCACCGCCGCCGCGCCGGGTTCCAGGGCGGTGAGGTCGAGCTTCGCCTGTGCCAGCACGAAGCGGAACTTCCCGGCCTTCTCGGCCAGCCCGCCCCCCAGCAGCGCCTGCCAGGAGAGGGGACGCGCTCGCTCGGCGGCGGCGTCGGCGAGGGCGGTGTGGAAGGCGCCGAGCGGGCCGGCGAAGGCGGTGAGGTCGGCGCCCTGGCCGGCGCCCATCGCCAGCAGGGACAGGGCGGCGAACAGGCCGCGCGCCGAGGGGTCCGCGACGAGCTGGCCGAGGAAGGGCTGGGCGTCGATGGTGCGGTCCAGCAGGTCCTGCAATTCGGCCTGGGAGAGGAACAGCAGTCCGTTGGTGTCGAAGTAGGGCGACGAATCCGGCCTACGGGCGGATTTGAAATGGGTGGTGTCGGCGGACAGCGCGGCGGTGAGCCCGGCCGCGGTCTCGTCGGCGGCTTCGGGGCTGTCGGCCTCGATCACCGCCACCACGAGGTCATGGAATTGCGGGAAGTCGCGGTCGAACGCCATGGCGCGCTGGCGCCAGGGCAGGCTCGGGGAGAACAGCGCGTCGGTGTCGGTCGACATGTCGAGCCGCCAGGCGGCGAGGCCGGCACATAGCAGCCCGAGGGCGAGCCCGGCCAGGATCACCCGGCCCGCCCGCTGGCGGCAGGCCTCGACGAGGAAGGCCATCGCTTGGGAGAGAGTCATGCGCCGCGGCTTAGCCCCTGCCGCGCGCCACGTCCAACCCGGCAGGCTTTGACGAAACCGCCGTCACCCCCCAACTAGCGGCAACCCCCGGGGAGATACGCCATGACCGCCCGCACCCGCCCGCCCTTCCGCGCCGACCATGTCGGCAGCCTGCTGCGCCCCGTCCGCCTGCGCGAGGCCCGCGCCGCCCACGCCGCCGGCTCCCTGCCCGCCGATGCATTGCGTGAAATCGAGGACAGCTGCATCGCCGAAGCCATCGCCAAGCAGGAATCGATCGGCCTGCGCGCCGCGACCGACGGCGAATATCGCCGCGCCTACTGGCACTACGATTTCGTCGCCAAGCTCGACGGCGCGGAACTCTACGTCCCCGAGCAGAAGATCGAGTTCAAGGGCGGCGTCCTCCTCCCCCACCGGCTCCGGGTGAACGGGCGCATCGGCTGGGGTGAGAAGGCCTTCATCCCTGACTACCGCTTCACCGCTTCCAAGGTGACCACCGCGATCGCCAAGCAGACCATTCCCTCGCCCTCCGTCCTGCATTTCCGCGGCGGCCGCTCCTCGATCGACCGCTCGATCTACCCCGATCTCGGCCAGTTCTTCGCCGATCTCGGCACCGCCTACCATGACGCCGTGCAGGATTTCGCCGCCGCCGGCTGCCGCTACCTCCAGCTCGACGAGGTCAACCTCG
>CAIWAJ010000168.1:0-1748 GCA_903910565.1 uncultured Rhodospirillales bacterium | reverse complement strand
GATGTCCAGCGCATCCATAAGTTCTTGTTGGTCGAGAACACCCTTCTTCATCAGCGCTGTGAACATCCCCCACCACAACGAGTAACCGGCTATCGCGATGGCCGGTGTGCCGTTTTCATCCATGGCCTGTTCCCCCTGATTGGCTTTCGAGCCACACGGTAGCCAATGTGGAGGCAAGAGTCAGTCCCGCCGCGTCACCTGCCATTTGGTGTCCCAGCCTTCCCCAACGCTCTCCAGCACCCCTCGGCGCTTGTGGCTACTTACGGTCGCCCGCACGCGATCTAGCAGGTAGGCGCTCAGCTTCGCGTCGTCAGTGTCGAGCCCTTTGCTCGCCATGATACCCATGGTGATGTCCCGGCAGGACAGCGCGCCCTCCGCATCGCGGAACGCCGCCATGCACAGTCCGGTCAACTCGCCAGTTCGGAAATACGCGCTCGCCGTTGGCCTGCCCACCGGCCTAATCCCCTCGGGCTGCGCCTCTGGATCAAACAGCAGCAGGGTTGCCCGCACATGCGCCAGATCGGCACGCCTCCGCGCTATCTCGCCCTCAAGCGCGCGGACTTCGCCCACCAGCGTTGCCACCTTTTGCGAAAGCCCCTGCACTATGACACTATCAACCATCGGCCCATCGCCCCAAATATCAGGGCGTCAGACTAGGCCAAGCCGCATTCCCCACCCCATAATCCACTGGTGGCAACTGATGCATAACACCGGTTGCTACCACGGAGTTGGCCCCCTCTCTCTCTTCTCACCATGCCTTCAATGCATGAGGTCCAGGGGCTCGGCCCCTGGCGGGGGTTGGGGGGCGGAGCCCCCGCCTTGCCTTTCTCGCCGCCCGCCCCCAACCGATCAGGGGCAGATGTAGCCGGTGCCGGAGGGGGATTTGAAGCAGCCGACGGATTCCGGGAAGACGAGTTTGGGCAGCCAGAGGACGGCGGAGGGGAAGAAGATGGTGAAGGCGATGGTGACGAAGAAGATGATGTAGATGGGGAGTGAGGCTTTGAGGGCGGTGGAGAATCGCACGCCGACGAATTTCGAGGCCATCAGGAGGGCGAGTCCATAGGGGGGCGTGATGAGGCCGAAGGCGAGGGTGACGATCAGCACCACGCCCATGTGGACGGGCTTGATATCGGCGGCTTCGGTGAGGGCGTTGACGACCGGCATGAAGATGATGATGGCCGGGATGGGTTCGATGAAATCGCCGACGATGGTGAAGACCAGCACCAGCAGGAACATGATCATCACCGGATCGGTTCCCGCGACATCGCCGATCCAACCGGCGACCACGATGGGCCCGCGGAGATAGGCGAGCAGCCAGCCGAAGGCGGAGGCGGCGGCGATGGTGATGAGGGGGAGCGAGAAGATGAGCCCGGCGTGGATGAAATCGCGCGGGAGTTCGCGCAGATGCTCGGGCTTCAGGATGGGCAGGATGACGACGAGGATATAGGCGATCGCCACCACGCCGGCTTCGGTGGGGGTGAACCAGCCGGTCATGATGCCGCCGAGCAGGATGAGCGGGATCATCAGCGGCAAGGCGGCGTTGCGGGTGGCGCCGGCGAGTTGGGCGAAGGTGGCGCGCGGGCGGCGGAAGCCGACGGGGCCGAAGAAGTAGCAGTAGATCATCAGCCCGGCGCCGACCATCAGGCCGGGCAGCACGCCGCCGAGGAAGAGCCCGGCGATCGAGACGTTGCCGATGGCGCCGTAGACGACCGCCATGATGGAGGGCGGCACCAGGGCAGCGATGGTGG
>CAIWAJ010000167.1:0-3561 GCA_903910565.1 uncultured Rhodospirillales bacterium | reverse complement strand
TGAAGCCGCCATTATTGCAGACGTAGTAATTGCCGTCCGGCCCGACCGCGAGCCCGTTCGGTCCGCCGCCGGTCTCGGCCAGCACCCGCACGGCGCCATCGGGCGCGACGATGGTCACGGTGCCGCGCTCGATCTCGACGAGCGCGACCGAGCCGTCCTCAAGCCACACCGGCCCCTCGGGAAAGCGCAATCCGGTTGCCAGCACGCGGTGGTCAGCCATGGAATCCTCCCTATTTGGTTGGAGATAGCCTACCAGCATCAGAGTGGCGGCGAAGAGGGAAGGAAGGCGTTCTTTTTTGAAAAAAAGAACCAAAAAACTTTTATACACTTGGTCGGAGCGGCCCAGGGAGCGTGCGAAGCCAGCGAATAGAAAGTTTTTGCTTCTTTTTTCAAAAAGAAGCGCTTGCTTCCTGCCTCCTCACACCGCTGACCACGTGCTATAACGACGCGGGGGACGGGATTGATATTGTTGAGTCAGCTATTCCAGCCGAGGCCCCTTATGCGACGTATCCTGCCGATTTTGCTGCTTCTTCTCGCCGGCCAGGCCCAAGCTGGCGCGGTGCTGGTGATGAATTCCGGCGAGGCCAGCCTGTCCGTCATCGATATGGCGAGCCAACGCGAACTCAAACGCATTCCCGTCCTGCGCGAGCCGCATCACGTGATGCTGACGCCCGATAAGCGGGAATTGCTGGTGGGCGACACGGTCGCCAACGAGATCCTGGCTTTCGACCCCAACACCTTCGAACTCCGCCGCCGCATCCCTGCCGCCGACCCCTATCAGATCGGCTTCTCGCCGGACGGCAAGTATTTCGTGGTCAACGGCCTCGCCCGCGCCCAGGTGGATGTCCATGATGCGACGACCTTCAAGCTGATCAAGCGCTTCCCGCTGAAATCCATGCCGAGCCACATGGCCTTCAGCCCCGACAGCGCCAGCGTGTTCATCACCCTCCAGGGCACGGCGAATCTCGCGGCGATCGACCTGCATGCCCTCACCGTCCGCTGGATCGCCGAAACCGGCCCGGCGCCGGCCGGCGTGTTGTGGGCCAATGGTCGCCTGCTGGTGGCCAATATGGGCAGCGATGACGTGTGGGTGCTGAATGCCGCCACGGGGAAGACCGAGCGCAAGATCCACACCGGCAAAGGGGCGCATCAGCTGTTCCCCTCGCCGGACGGCAAGCTGATCTACGTCAACAACCGCATCGACAGCACCTCGGTGGTGCTGGATGCGGCAACGCTGAACCAGGTGCGCAGCTACAAGCTGCCCGGCGGGCCGGATGACATCGAGTTCGCACCGGACGGCAAGGTGTGGTTCACGCTGCGGTTTGTGCACAAGGTGGCGGTGCTGGACCCGGTGTCCGGCCAGTTCACCACCATCGACGTCGGCCGCTCGCCGCACGGCATCTTCCTCAACGCCCGGGCCGCCCCGAAATGACCGGGTGGTTCGACGCCGCGGCCGGGTGGTTGCAGGAGAGCCTGCTGCTGCCGGCGATGTATGGGCTTGGCCTGATGGAGTGGGAGGACGTGTCCTTCGGCTGGGCGCTGTTCGCGGTCTATGGGATGGCGCAGGTGGTGGTAACCTTCGCGCTCTGCGTGCCGCTGGAGCGCTGGCGGCCGGTGGAGCATTGGCCGGACAGCAAGGCGGTGGCGGTGGATATTCTCTACACCTTCATCTCCCGCGTCGGCCTGCTGCCGCTCGTCACCTTCGTGCTGTTCTACAAGTTGCAGGTGGGGCTGAACGGCTTCCTGGCCGACCAGGGCTTCGTGCCGCCGACGCTGGAGCGGCTGATCCCCGGGCTGCTGGGGCACCAGGTGGTGACCTTCCTGCTTTACGTCATCATTCTCGATTTCACCGATTACTGGCGCCACCGGCTGAGCCATGTGTTCAACTGGTGGTACGCGCTGCATGCGGTGCATCACGCCCAGCGGCAGATGACGTTCTGGTCGGATGACCGCAACCATCTGCTGGACGACATCATCGCCTTCGTCTGGTTCACCTTCATCGCGCTGCTGATCGGGATCCCGCCGATGCAGTTCCCGCTGCTGGTGCTGCTCCTGCGGCTGGTGGAGAGCGTAAGCCATGCCAATGCCAGGCTCTCCTTCGGGTGGCTGGGTGAGCGGTTGCTGGTGTCACCGCGCTTCCATCGCGCCCATCACGGCGTGACGGCGGCGGGGTATGACAGCGTGAACTACGGCGCCCTGCTGCCGTGGTGGGATATGTTGTTCCGCACCGCGGATTTCTCCCGCAGCTTTTCCGCCACCGGGGACCCGACGGCGGAGGAGGCATTGGCGACTGGCTCCTATATCGAACAGCACAGCGTCGCGCTTCGGCGCATGGTGCGGGAGATCGTCCGCGGTTGACTTCGCCTTGATTGGGCACATCCTGATGGGTCACACCCCTCCCGTCAGGACCGCCCATGCGCGAAAGCCTCGTCTCCGGTATCGACCACGTCATCGTCGCGGTGCGCGATCTCGATCGCGCGGTTGCCGCCTACCGCCAGCTCGGCTTCACGCCGACCGATCGCGGCCGGCATCCCGTGCTGGGTACCCAGAACCACCTCTTCATGTTCGGGCGGGACTATTTCGAGCTGGTCGGCGTCGAGCGGCCAACGCCGGATAATCAGCGCTGGCGGGACGTGCTGGCCGATCGGGAGGGGCTGGCCGGCATCGCGCTCGCCACCGAGGACGCGGAGGCCGCAACCGTGGCGCTGCGGGCGCGGGGCGCGACGGCGCCGGATGTCTCCTACTTCTCCCGCCCGGTGGAGATCGACGGGCGCATGGAAGAAGCCCGTTTCGCCGCGGCCTATGTGGCCACCGGGGTGACGCCGGTTGCGCCGATGTTCTTCTGCCAGCATTTCACGCGCGATCTGGTGTGGCGGCCGGAGTGGCAGCGCCATCCCAACGGCGTCACCGGGATCGGCGCCGTAGCGGCGCTGGCCGCCAACCCCGCCGCCACGGCGGCCGCCTATGCGCCGCTGGTGGGCGATGCCGGGGTGCGAGGCCACACCGTGATCCTCGGCGACAAGCCGATGCTGCTCGGCTCGTCCGACCTCGTCACCGCCTGGGGCGCCGGCACCCCGCCCGGACCCGGCAGCGCCGACCCCCGCCTCGCCGGGGTGGCGCTGCGGGTTGGCGATCTCGATGCGACGCGGCGGTTCCTCGAGCGCTCCGGGGTGCCTTTTGCCCGCGGCGGCAATGCGATCGTGGTTGATCCGTCCTTCGCCTGTGGCGCGGTGATCAAGTTCGTGGGCTGAGCACAAAAAGAAACCGGCCCTCGCGGGCCGGTTTCCGTTAGCGCCGTCCGGTGAGGGGCGGATTACTTCAGGACGATCTCGACGCGGCGGTTCTGCGGCTCGCGAACGCCGGCGGCGGTCGGGACGAGCGGCTTGGAGTCGCCGAAAGCGGAGACCGAGATGGCGCTCTGCTTCACGCCGAGACGGACCAGTTCGGCCGATACGGCCTGGGCGCGCTTCATGGAGAGCGCCTGGTTGTAGGCGGCGGTGCCGGTCTTGTCGGCATGGCCCGCGACTTCGATGCGGGTCACGGCCAGGCGCTGCGAGGCGC
>CAIWAJ010000166.1:0-1858 GCA_903910565.1 uncultured Rhodospirillales bacterium | reverse complement strand
GCTTCACGCTGGACGAGGATGGCTGCGTCCCCATCCCCGATACGCCGGGGATCGGCGTCACCGTGGATACCGATTTCATCGCTTCCCACAGGGTGAACTGACCATGGAACGCAGCATTGTCCGCCCGCACGAACTTGACCTAGAATCCCCTGGCCGGCGCGACTATCACGTCGCCCTCGAGCACGACAGCATCTGGGGCGACCATCTCATCCCCCTCACCGTCATGGTCGGCCCATCGGCCAAACCCGGCCAGGGCCTGGTCTGCTTCGGCTCCAACCACGGCAACGAATACGAAGGCCCGATGGCAATCCGCCATCTCATGGATGATTTCCGCCTGGAGGACGTCGCCGGGCGCATCATCCTCGTCCCCGTGCTCAACGTCGCCGCCTTCCGCGCCGGCACCCGCGATTCCTCGCTCGATGACCGCGTGAACCTCAACCGCGCCTTCGTCGATGGCGCCGGGCGCGGCGCCGGGCTCGCTGGCATCACCCACCGCATCGCCGCCTTCGTGCGCGCCGCGATCTGGCCCCATGTCCATGTGGTGATCGACCTGCACGCCGGCGGCCAGGTGGCGCGCTTCACCCAATGCACCTCCTTCCACCCGATCGAGGACCCCGCGCAAAGCCGCCGCATCGAGCAGACCGCCCGCTGGTTCGGCACCCCGCTGGTCATCACCTATCAGAACGAAACCCCCGGCCTGCTGCCCTCGGAAGCCGAACGCCTCGGTAAAATCACCATCGGCACCGAGCTCGGCTGGGGCGGCGCGGTGCAGGCCTCGGGCGTGCGCTACGCCCGCCATGGCGTCACCGCGGCGGCCATCCATCACGGCCAGCTCCGCGGCCACATCGACAAAATCGCCCACCACGCCGCCGGCACCCAGCACATGGCCGAAATGGTCGACCGCGACTGCTTCACCGTCTGCCCCTTCGCCGGGCACTACGAACCCCTCATCGAATGCGGCGAGATCGTCACCAAGGGCACCACCGTCGGCCGCCTGCATGATTTCGACCGCATCGACCTGCCCCCCTGGGAGGTGAAAGCCGGCGTCGACGGCATCATCATCGCCCAGGCCTGGGCCGCCCCGGTCGCCCAGGGGCAGCATATCCTCGTCACCGGCCGCCTGCGCGCCTTCCGGGACTGAGGGGCGGAGCCCTGGCCTTTCTCTCCGCCCCTCACACCCGGCGGCGTTGCAGGGCCAGGTAGACGATGGGGGTGGTGTAGAGGGTGAGGATCTGGGAGACCAGCAGGCCGCCGATGATGGAGATGCCGAGGGGTTGGCGCAGTTCGGCGCCGGTGCCGAAGGCGAAGGCCAGCGGCAAGGCGCCGAGCAGGGCGGCCAGGGTGGTCATCAGGATGGGGCGGAAGCGCTCGAGGCAGGCGGCATGGATCGCCTTCTCGGGGGAGCTTCCGTGCTGGCGTTCCTCCTCCAGGGCGAAATCCACCATCATGATGGCGTTTTTCTTCACGATCCCCATCAGCAGCAGCACGCCGATGATGGCCATGATCGAGAGGTCGAACCCGCCCAGCCACAGCGCGACCAGGGCGCCGAGCCCGGCGGAGGGGAGGGTGGAGAGGATGGTGATGGGGTGGATGAAGGATTCGTAGAGCATGCCGAGGACGATGTAGACGGCGGCGAGGGCGATGACGATGAGGATCCACATATTGGCGCGGGAATCCTGGAAGGCCTGGGCGGTGCCGGAGAAGCCGCCGTGGATGGTGGCGGGGAGCCCCATTTGGCGCTGGGCTTCCTGGATCTTGTCGACGGCGTCGCCGAGGGAGGTGCCGGGGGTGAGGTTGAAGGAGATGGTGACGGCGGGGTACTGGCCCTGGTGATTGACCGCGATGGGCGCGGTCGTCG
>CAIWAJ010000165.1:0-6421 GCA_903910565.1 uncultured Rhodospirillales bacterium | reverse complement strand
GCCGCCATCGCCGGCCCTTCCTGGTTCTGGCGCTTCCTCCCCGGCGGCCGCGCCTTCTGGGCGCAGATGCACCGCATGGGCCAGGACTTCGCCGCCCTCATGCACCGCCTCGCCGCCGCTCCCCCGGCGCCCGTCATTATTCCAAACACCCCCCGCCCGAATACCTCCCGCCCGAACACCTCCAAGCCCCCCCGCCGCCCGAAATCCGCCACGCCCCACCTGCGCCCGCGCCGCACCCGTCGTGCGCCGAAGCCGCGCCGCGCATCGCCCACCTCCCACCCAACCACCACCCCCGCGCGCACCGGCCCGCGCCCGTGCCCGCCTGCGCCCCGCGCACGCATCGAATTGCGCGAACGACGAAGGCCCAATGGCTTCCGGATTGCATCGCAGAAGCATGTCCAAATTGTTTCGAAATCAAAATCAAAATCGATAAGCTGTTCTTTTTGTGAACAAAAAGAAACAAAAAACTTTTTATTCCGTTCCATGCCGTTGGCGTACGTAGGCGGGATGGTCAGCAGCGGTACACACCAATGGAGTAAAAGTTTTTTGCTTCTTTTTTCCAAAAAAGAAGCGCTTCCCTCACCCCGGCCGATACAAAACCGGCCGAGGCCGCGTCACCGTCAGCGCCCCCCGCTTGAACACCGCCAGCGGCAGCCGCAATTCCGCGACCGCCTGTTCGGGCGAGGTCGCGTCGATCACCACGAGGTCCGCGGGGTGGCCGACCGAGGTGCCGTAATCCGGCAGGTTCATCAGCCGCGCCGAGCGGTCGGTCAACATGGAGAAAAGTTCGCGCATGCCCGCCCTTGTGCCGATCTGGCAGCAATTGGCCTGCAGATTGGCCATGCGGATCAGATTGCCGTCGCCCATCGGCGTGAAGGGGTTGAGCACGTTGTTAGTGGAGAGCGAGCAATTGACGCCGTGTTCGGCCAAAAGGTTCACGTCGGCCAGGCCACGGCGCACGTTGTCGGTCTGATCGCGGCCCATAAGAAAGAGTTCGGTCGCCGGCAATACGGTCACCGCGACGCCGGCGTTGGCGACCCGGGTGGCCATCGCCTTGAGGTCCTCAAGCTTCATGGTCGAAAGCTTGGTCATGTGCCCGACGGTGACGCGCCCGCCGAAATGGTACTGCTCGGTGAGGTCGCACACCAAGGGAAGGTCCATCTCGTCGGGCGTGTTGCCGAAATCGAGATGCATGTCGATGTCGACGTCGAATTCATGGGCGAGCTGAAACACCCGGCGGATCTGGGCGGCGTGGTCGGTATCATAGCCCGGCGCGGCGCCAACCACCCGGGCGCCACGCTTGAGGGCCTCGATCATCAGCTCCTCGGTCCCGGGGTTGTTGGTCAGCCCCTCCTGCGGGAACACGCAGATCTCGATATCGATCGCCCAGGCGTATTCCCGCGCGAGGTACTGCACCCCCTCGAAGCCGCGCAGCCCGATGAGGGGGTCGACTTCGACATGCGCCCGCATCCGCGTCGCCCCGTTCTCGATGCAGCGCTCCAGCGTCTGCCGGGCGCGGGCGATGATGTCCTCGACGGTAAACGTATGCTTCACGTCCGATACCCGCTTCACCGCCATGGCGTTGCGCCCCTGCTCCGGCGCGCAGCGATCGATGATGCGGGATTTCTCGAGATGGATATGGGTCTCGCAGAACCCCGCACACACCAGGCACCCGCCGGCGTCGAACACCCGGGGCGAGTCGACGCTGATGCCGGTGCCGACAAAGGCGATCTTGCCGTCCTGCACCCCGATATCGACTTCGTTCACCGGGTCACAGGCAAGGCGGGCATTGCGAACGACGAGATCCACGGCGAACTCCTGGGTTGGACGCCCGATTGTCCGGCGCCGAGCCGCAGCGCGCAAGGGAGGTTTGCCGTTCGGCTCGCGCGGCGTAATAAGGGGTATGGACGACATGACCCTTCTCGACATCGCCTTCGGCCTCGCGGAGCGGGCCGGCGCGAAAATCCTGGAAGTCCGCGCCCGCGGCTTCGACGTCAACCGCAAGTCCGACGCCTCACCGGTGACGGAAGCCGACCACGCCGCCGAGGCGGTGATCGTCGCCGGCCTCCGGGCCGCGACGCCCGATATCCCGGTGGTCGCCGAGGAGGAGATCGCCGGCGGCCACGTGCCCGATCACGCCGAGGCGTTCTGGCTGGTCGATCCGCTCGATGGCACGCGGGAATTCTCGGCCGGGCGTGACGAGTTCGCGGTGTGCATCGGCCTGGTCCGCAATGGCCGCGCGGTGATGGGCGTGGTGGGCGCCCCCGCCCAGGGCGAGCTGTTCGGCGGCATCGTCGGCGTCGGCGCCTGGAAGCGCAGCGCGGCGGGTCAGGTGGCGATCTCGACGCGTGAGATCCCCGCCGAGGGCATGGCGGTGGTGGCCTCGCGTCACGATGCCGATGACCCTCGCCTCGCGCCCTATCTGGAAGGGCGGAAAATCGCCTCGCTGCTCAATATCGGCTCGGCCCTGAAATTCTGCCGCGTGGCGGAAGGCATCGCCGATCTCTACCCCCGCTTCGGCCGCACCATGGAATGGGACACCGCGGCCGCCCAGGCAGTGGTGGAAGCCGCCGGCGGCGCCGTGCTGGTGGCCAATACCGGCGTGCCCTTCACGTACGGCAAGCCTGGCTGGGAAAACCCCGGCTTCATCTGCTGGGGCCGGCTGCCCGACCAGGGTTGACCGGGCGCCTGATCGATGACGCCGCCGGCATCGCCCGGGCGGCGGGCCTGCTGAGAGACGGCCAGCTGGTCGCCTTCGCCACCGAGACCGTCTACGGCCTCGGCGGTGATGCGACCAACGGCCGCGCGGTCGCCGGGATTTTCGCCGCCAAAGGCCGGCCGCAGTTCAATCCGCTGATCGCCCACTACCCCGACGCATCCGCCGCGTTCGGCGACGTCGCGGCCAATGAGCTGGCCCGCGCTTTGGCCGGTGCCTTCTGGCCGGGACCGCTGACCCTGGTGCTCCCACGCCGGCCGGAGTGCCGGGTGGACCTGCTGGCCGGCGCCGGGCTCGACACGCTTGCGGTCCGCGTGCCGTCGCATCCGGCCGCGCTGGCTTTGCTCACCGCCACCGGCCGCCCGGTCGCCGCCCCCTCGGCCAACCGCTCCGGCGCGGTGAGCCCCACCACGGCGGACCACGTGCTGGACGGCCTCGCCGGCCGCATTGCCGCCGTGCTCGACAGCGGGGCCTGCCCGGTCGGCGTCGAATCGACGGTGCTCGATCTCAGCGGCGCCCGGCCGGTCCTGCTGCGGCCGGGCGGGCTGGCGGTGGAGACGATCGAGGCCCTCATCGGCCCGATCGCCCGCGCTGCCACCCCCGGAGTGCTGCGCGGACCGGGAATGCTGGAGTCGCACTACGCACCGTCCCTCAAGGTGCGGCTGAACGCCACCTCGGTCACCCCCGACGAGGCGCTGCTCGCCTTCGGGCCCGCCTTGCCAGGTGCCGGAGCCGTTTTTCAGCTGAGCGAAACGGGAGACCCGGTGGAAGCCGCGGCCCGGCTGTTCGAGGGCTTGCGGCGGCTCGATGCCGAGGGCCGCGGCTTCGCCGGTATCGCGGTGATGCCGGTGCCCGACACCGGCCTCGGCCTCGCGATCAATGACCGGCTCCAGCGCGCGGCGGCGCCACGAGGATGAGCGGCCGGCTGGCGAAGCTCGATCCGCGGCTGGTGCTCGGCATCCTCTTCATGTGCGGCTCCGGCGTGCTGTTCCCGGTGATGAACGGCATCGCCAAGACACTGGGCGCCGAATACAACTCGCTGCAGGTGTCATGGGCGCGCGCCTTCGGGCACGTGGTGTTCCTGCTGATCGTCTTCCTGCCGCGGCACGGCATCGCCCTGCTGCGCACCCGTCGGCCCGGCGCGCAGATTCTGCGCTCGGCACTGCTGTTTACCTCCAACCTCTGCTTCTTCTTCGCCATCACCTTCATCCCGATCGCCCAGGCCGCCTCGATCAGCCAGACCTCGCCGCTGATCGTGGCACTCCTGGCCTGGCCGCTGCTGGGCGAGCGGACCACCAAGTTGCGCGTGGCGCTGGTGCTGCTCGGCTTCATCGGCGTGCTGATCGTCATTCGCCCGGGCAGCGCGGTGTTCCACTGGGCCTCGCTGTTCGTGGTGGCGAGCGCCACCTGTTACGGGCTCTACCAGATGCTCACCCGGCGGATATCGACCATCGACAGCCCGGAGACCTCCGCGGTCTACAGCTCCGTGGTCGGTGCTTTCGTCATCCTGGCGGTACTGCCCTTCGTATGGAAAACGCCGACGAGCGGGCTGCATCTCCTCTATTTCTGCTCCATGGGAGTGCTCGGCGGGCTCGGGCATTTCTGCGTCGCCAAGGCGATGCAACTGGCGCCGGTGAGCATCGTCTCACCCTTCCAGTATTTCCAGCTCATCGGCTCGGTGCTGGTCGGCTACGTCGCCTTCGCCGATCTGCCGGATGGGCTGACCTGGCTGGGCGCCGGCATTATCGTCGGCTCCGGCGTGCTGATGGGACTCTCGCAAGCCCGCCGCTGAGGCGGCGGATTGCCGGGCGACGGCTTGCCCGGCATGCTCGGCCGCATGACCACCCGCCCCCCCTCCGTCGATCATGTCCTGCGCAGCCCGCCCGGTGCGGCGGCGGTGGCGCGGTTTGGCCACGCTGCATCGGTGGCGGCGATCCGCGCGGCGGTGGCGCGAGTGCGGGCTGGGGAGATCGCGGCGGAGGCGGTGGGCGACACGGCACTGGCCGCGCTGGAGGCGGCCGCCCAGCCCTCGCTGCGCCCGGTGCTCAACCTCACCGGCACCGTGCTGCACACCAATCTCGGCCGTGCCTTGCTCGCCGAACCCGCCATCGCCGCCGCCACCGCCGCCATGCGCGCCCCCGCGACCCTCGAATTCGACCTCGCCACCGGCGGGCGCGGCGAGCGGGACGACCATGTGCGCGCCTTGCTCTGCGAATTGACCGGGGCGGAGGACGCCATCGCCGTCAACAACAACGCCGCCGCTTTGGTGCTGGCGCTGGCGGCGCTGGCTGCGGGGCGGGAGACCATCGTCTCGCGCGGCGAGCTGATCGAGATCGGCGGCAGCTTCCGCCTGCCCGCGATCATGGAATCCGCTGGCACCAGGCTGGTCGAGGTCGGCACCACCAACCGCACCCATGCGCGCGACTATGAAGGCGCCATCGGCCCCGCCACCGCGCTGGTGATGAAGGTGCATACCTCCAACTACCGCATCGAGGGTTTCACCGCCGAGGTGGCGCCGCGCGATCTCGCCGCACTCGCCCATGCGCGCGGCGTCCCGCTGCTCGACGATCTCGGTTCCGGCACGCTGATCGACCTCACCCGCCACGGGCTGCCGCGCGAGCGGACGGTAGGCGATGCCATCAGCGACGGCGCCGATATCGTCACCTTCTCCGGCGACAAGCTGCTGGGCGGGCCGCAAGCCGGCTTCATCGCCGGGCGGCGCGATCTGGTGGCGCGTTGCGCGAAACATCCGCTGAAGCGGGCGCTGCGGCTCGACAAGATCCGCCTCGCCGCGCTGGAGGCGACGCTCAAGCTGTATCGCAACCCCGACCGCCTCGCCGAAACCCTGCCGACCCTTAGGCTGCTCGCGCGGCCGGTGGCCGAAATCCGCGCCATGGCCGAGGCGCTCGCCGCCCCGCTGGCGGCCTGGGCCGGGGCGGGATGGGCGGGCGAGGTGATCGACTGCCAGAGCCAGATCGGCTCCGGCGCCCTGCCGGTCGAAACCATCCCGAGCGCCGGCATCGCCCTCACCCCGCCGGCACGCGCCTCGGGCGCGGCGGTCGAGGCGTTGGCGGTGCGGTTGCGTGGGCTCGCCGTGCCGGTGATCGGCACCATCCGCCACGGCGCGCTGCGGCTCGATCTGCGCTGCCTGGAGGACACCACGGCACTGCTGGCCCAGCTCGCATGATCATCGGCACCGCCGGGCATATCGACCACGGCAAGTCCGCGCTGGTGAAATACCTCACGGGCACCGATCCCGACCGGCTGAAGGAAGAGAAGGCGCGGGGGATCACCATCGATCTCGGCTTCGCCTACTGGAAACAGCCGGACGGGCGGGTGATCGGCTTCGTCGACGTGCCCGGCCATGAGCGGCTGATCCACACCATGCTGGCGGGCATCCACGGTATCGACGTGGTGCTGCTGGTGGTGGCCTGTGATGACGGGGTGATGCCGCAAACGCGCGAGCACGTCGCCATCATCAGCCTACTCGGCCACGCCCGCGCCGTGGTGGCGCTGACCAAGGCGGATCTGGTCGATGCGGCGCGGATCGACGCCGTGCAGGGCGAAATCACCGCACTGCTGGCCGGCACGCCGATCGCCGGTGCGTCGATGCTGCCGGTCTCCAGCCTGACCGGCGCGGGCATGGCGGAACTCGCGGCCACGCTCGCCGCGTTGCAGGAGGCAGGGCGGTCGGACGCACAGCTG
>CAIWAJ010000164.1:0-1752 GCA_903910565.1 uncultured Rhodospirillales bacterium | reverse complement strand
GGCTGTGGCAAGACCACGTTGCTGAAAGCCATCGCCGGTTTCATCTCGCCGTCCGAGGGCGAGATCCTGTGCGACGGCAAGCCGGTGCGTGGCCCGGGGCGGGAGCGGGGCGTGGTTTTCCAGGAGCTCGCTATTCTGCCCTGGCGGACGGTGCGAAAGAACATCGCGCACGGGCTGGAAATCGCTCGTGTGCCGAAGGCCGAACGCGACCGGACGGTGGAGCGGTTGATCGGGCTGATGAGCCTGAACGGTTTCGAGGACCGGTACCCGCACGAACTCTCGGGCGGCATGCGTCAGCGGGTGGCGGTGGCGCGCACATGGGCGGCCGACCCGGATGTGATCCTGATGGATGAACCTTTCGCCGCCGTGGACGCGATGACGCGTCTGACATTGCAGGAGGAGCTGGGGCGCCTGTGCGCGACCACCCACAAGACCGTGTTCTTCATCACGCACAGCGTGGAGGAAGCGGTGTTCCTCGGGGATCGCGTGCTTGTGATGACCAAGCGGCCCGGCACGATCAAGGCCACGCTGGACGTGCCCCGGCACGGCAAGGGCGGCCGAGATTGGGACAGTTTTACGGGCGATCCGGAGATGCGGGCGATTTCGGAGCAGGTGATGCATCTGGTGCATGCGGAGCGGGTGTGACGCGATGACCCGTCATCTTCGCGACTTGCGCGTCCTTCTCCCGTTCGCGGTCCTCATCGCGATTTGGTGGGGGTTGAAGGAAGGGTTCGGCATCTCCGACAAGCTGTTGGTCGCGCCGCCGTTGGTATGGAGCGCGTTCGGCACCCTGATCACGCGCGGCATTCTGGCGGAATATGCCAGCACCAGCCTGAGCATGATCGGCATCCCGAAGCTTATATCTTTCGTCGTCGGTGTGCCGCTTGGCTTCGCCGTCGGCACCAACCGTTACGCGGCGCGGGCGCTGGAGGGTTTCCTGCGCTATTTGCAGGGTATCTCCGGCATCGCCTGGCTGCCGCTGGCGATCCTGTGGTTCGGATTTACCCACACCACGACCTTGGCCATCGTAATTTACACGCTGATCGTGCCGATCGTTTTCAACACCATGACTGGCGTGCGGGCGATCCCCGAGAACTACGTGCTGGCCCTGCGTTCCCTCGGCGCGAGCCGGTTGCGGATCGTCACCGATGTGTATTTCCCCGGGGCTCTGCCGAGCATCGTGGTGGGGACGCGGCTGGGGATGGGATACGGGTGGCGGGCGCTGATCGCATCGGAGATGCTGGTGCGGCAGGGCGGCCTCGGCGATTTGATTTTCGGCGCTCGGACCTTCAACCAGATCGACCGTATCATGGTGGGCATGGTTGTGATCGGCACGCTTTATATCGTGGTGGATCGCCTGCTGGTGCAACCGGTGGAGAGCATGACCCTCGCGCGTTGGGGAGTGCTGCGGAAATGATGGGCCGTATCGCCTGGAAGCTGCTGCCGGCCGTGCCGGCGCTGGTTATTCTGTTCGCGTGGTGGGTCTATTGGACCATTGTGCAGCCGCCGCCCTCGGTGATTCCGTCGATTTGGGACGTGGTGCGCACGGGGGCCGAGCTGGCGTTCGGCGGGCGGCTGGCGGGGGATATCGTTGCGAGCATGGGGCGGCTGCTGGGCGGTGTCGCGTTCGGCATGGTCACCGGCATGATCGCCGGTTTCATCGCGGGGCTGTGGCGACCGGTCGCCGATTTCTTCAATCCGCTGGTGGTGTTTTTCAACGCGATCTCTGGCATCGTGTGGCTGCCGCTTGTG
>CAIWAJ010000163.1:0-2030 GCA_903910565.1 uncultured Rhodospirillales bacterium | reverse complement strand
TCCGGCTGCAACGCGGTGCTGCGCTCGCTCCGCCTCGCCCCCGGCGACGAAATCCTGGTGCTCGCCCATATCTACGGCGCGGTGCGCAACACCGTGCGCTTCGTCTGCGAGCGCTCGGGCGCGGTGATGGTGGAGGCTGCCATGCCCTTCCCCCGCCCGCTGCCCGACGCCATCACCGAAGCGGTTTCCGCCGCCATCACGCCGCGCACCCGCATTGCGGTGATGGACCACATCACCTCCGCCTCCGCCTTGGTGCTGCCAATCGCCGACATCGTCGCCGCCTGCCACGCGCGCGGCGTCCCGGTGCTGGTCGATGGCGCCCATGGCCCGGGCCAGGTCGATCTCGACCTCACGGCGCTGAATGCCGACTGGTACACCGGCAACTGCCATAAATGGCTCAACGCCGCGAAAGGCTGCGCGTTCCTTTGGGCCCGGGCCGACCGGCAGGCCGACCTCCACCCCGTCACGATTTCCCACGGCTACGGCCAGGGCTTCACCGCCGAGTTCGACTGGCTCGGCACCTATGACCCCTCGGCCTATCTCTCCGTCCCCGCCGCGCTCGAATTCCACGCCCGCCTCGGCGGCCCCGCGCTCCGCGCCCGCAACGCAACCCTCGCCTTCGAGGCCGCCCGCCTGCTCGCCGCCCGCCTCGGCACCGAAACCGGCGGCGGCAACGCCGTCTCCGGCGCCATGGGCCTGGTCCGCCTCCCCGGCGACGGCGCCCGCGCGATGGACCTCCGCGAAGCCCTCCTGGCCGCGGGAACCGACACCCCCGTCAGCAACCTGTGCGGCGCGCCATGGCTCCGCCTCTCGGCCCAGGCCTACAACGAGCTGGCGGATTTCGAGCGTCTTGCCGATCTCCTGACGGAGATTGTCTAGGGCTCAGCCCGGATCCACCGGCACATTCGCCCCCTCCGCCGCCTCGATCACCTCCCCGGCGGCAAGGCAAAGATCCTCGCGGAACCGGGCGGCGACCAGCTGCACCCCGCCCCGCATCTTGCCGATCGTGCCGACGGGCACTTGCAGGCTGGGCAGGCCGAGCAGCGGGATCGCGATCTGCTGCGGATTGGCCGCCCACAGAACCCGGTTGCCGTCATCGCTCGCCGCATCGAACCCGGCGGGGAACGGCAGCGCGCAGGAGGAGGGCATCAGCACGATCGGGTAGGTCGCGAGGAAGGTCAACCAGCGCCGGATCAGCCAGTCCCGATCGGCCAGCGCCTGCACATAGCCCGCCAGATCAAGCGCCGGCGCCACGCCGCGCCAGCCCTCCAGCGAGCGGATGGTATCGGCATCGCCGTATTTCCGCACGCTGGGGTCAAGCGCCACCAGCACGTCAGTCCCGGCGATGCGGTTCCACAGCTCCGCCGCCTCGGCGAAATCGGGCGGATTGACCTCTTCGACCGCATAGCCCGCAAGCTGCAAATGCTTCGCCGCCGTGCGCGTCGCCGCCACCAGCGCCGGGTCGGTGTGATAGCCCGGAATTTCTGCCATCAACGCCACCCGCCGCGGCGCCGGCGGGCCTTCCAGCGGCGCATCCACCCAGCGCGGATCGGTGCGGTCGGCGCCCGACAGCACGGCGAAAGAAATGCGGGCATCGCGCACCGAGCGGGTCAGCGGCCCCTGCACCGCCATCAACTGCCCCCCCATCGCCCGCCCACCCGGGGCGGTGGCGTTGTAGGAGGGGATGCGCCCCGGCGTCGGCCGCAGCCCGACCACCCCGTTGCAATAGGCGGGGTAGCGGACGGAGCCCGCGATATCATTGCCGTGATGGATCGGCCCCATCCCCGAAGCGGTGGCCGAACCGGCGCCGCCCGAGGAGCCCCCGGCGGTCATCGCCGCATCCCGCGGATTAACAGTCACGCCGTGCAGGCTGTTCTCGGTGAACAGCCGCATGGAGAAGCCCGGCGTATTCGTCCGCCCGACGATGATCGCCCCCGCCTCGCGGAAATTGCGCACCAGCGGCGAATCCTCGGTCGCGATCAGATCCTTGAAAGCGACGATCCCGTTATCGGTCGGGCAGCCCTTCTGGT
>CAIWAJ010000162.1:0-6910 GCA_903910565.1 uncultured Rhodospirillales bacterium | reverse complement strand
GCCCCACCTGACCGGCTGCCGTTGGGCCGTTCCTTCAGCTGGGCGTCGTGATGGGCACAGAGGGATCGCAGGTTGCCGAGACGATCGGCAGGCGTGGGCGTGGGCGAACGAGGGCGGCGTTCGATGTGGTCGGCGTGGGTGGCACGGCGGGTGCAACCGGCAACGGCGCAGCGGTGATCGTCACGGGTGAGGCATTGACGGCGAAGGTCTCGCCAGAAGGACGACGCATAGAACGCGGCGCTGTCGGGGTGGGGCATGGCGTTCGCGCCGACGGCGGGAGGGTGCGGCTCTCGCGGGGCCTGGGCGACGCCGGTGCGGTGCGTCGACCCATTGGTGATCAGTGTCAGGATGGTAGTCCATCCGAGATTTACCGGGGAGCGCAGAGACGTAGCGTTGATCAACTATTTTTCGAACGCGCTGGCGCCGCGATGGTCCTGGGGTTTGGCGCGCCGGAACACGGAATGACCCTGCTCAAACGCTACACTCCCGCGCATTTGACCATCGCGACGTGTTTGCTGGGTTCGAAAAGTCATGCCGCAAGTCCAGTCCGGCCGAGCCCATAATGTCCAGCGAGCACGCCGAGGGAGGCCAGCAGCACCCCCTGGCTCTGGTTCGGAGCCAACGGGCGGCCACCCCAGCCTTGGCGCAGGGCCCACTCCCGGACGGAGCACTCGCAGCCCACGACATGCCAGACGCAGCTGCCGGCGATGCTGTCGCTGCCACCCAACGCCGCCATGGCGGCGGCCACCTTGCGGCGGGAGGCATGGTTCTGCTCGGTGATGGTATCGCCGTTGCCACCGGGAATGCGGATCAGCGGCATCGACCGCAGCGTGTCGAGCGCGGCGGCCCGGAACTGCCGACGGAACAGCACGCCGGCGTCATGCATCTCGGGCGTGATGGTGCCGTTGGTCAGCATCACACCCAGCGTGTCGAAGGCACGATGGTGGCTGACCGTCGTGCCGCTGTCCGGATCGACGTCGAGCCTGGCGGCCTCGAAGCCGCCGTGCTGCTTGCGCCATGCGGTGGGCTTCGAGAGATCGTCGGCGGGCTGCGCGGTGGTCTTGCGCCTGCGCTTAACGGCCATGGTTCGATCCTCCATTGCGTGGGCCCCAGCGGCGCACGGCTTCGTTGGTGACGGCCTGGCGGAGCCAGGGGTCGGTGATGTCATCGAGGGCAAGGGAGACCACCCCCTGGTCGCGCCAGACGCGCCGACGCAGGGCCTCCATCTCGGGGCTGGTGGCGGGGCTACGCGTGCCGCGGTCGAGGCTGCTACGGGGTGGGCGGGGTGCACCGGGCAGGGTCATGGACCTGCCACCCGGCTGACTTCAAGCCGAACTCGGAACGAATTGAACGATTGACCCCGTAGAACCCCAGGACCTCCTAGGAGTAGAGAGAATAATTCAATAATTATAATTATAATACTATATCTCTCCATGGTACCCCAGCATGTGTATATGTTCGCGTGCGCGCGAAAAATTTGAATTATTGAATTGCGCGCGTAAGCCGGCCTCGGTCCTGGCTTGCGGCGCATTTTACGGCTCAATCGTCGTGTATGCGTCATGAATTCACCATCCGGCTGGCGGCGCGTTCCGGCGTGGCGGCGGCGATGTAGTAGGTCGTGCTCTTGGTCCCTCCAGCCTCGATCTGCGCCATGACCAAGCCGCTCTCGGTGAGGGAGGCCAGGATCTCCTCGCGCTCTCGGCGCGAGAGGAACTGGGTCTTGCGGACGAGGTCGGAGCGCGACAGGCGCCGCCCAGCGCGGATGACCTCGAGCATCTTCTTGTGGCGGGCCTCGACCTCGTTGTCAGCGACGCGCCGGTCTGCCTCGCGAAGCAAGGTGCCGATGCAGTGCTCCACCAAGCCGGCGGCCCAGATCACGTCCCTGGCGTCGGTGACAGGTGCAGCCGGATTGCGGCTGATCGCGGCCAGCATGGCGAGCTTCGCGGTGTTCTCGGCGTAGCGGCCGAACATGGCCGTGGCGTAGGTGCCTCGGTTGCTGCGCAGTAGCTCCGTGGCCTCCCGGCGCACCGCCGCCATAGCGGCATCGGCGGCCGGCGCCAAAGGCACCGTGTAGGGCTTGATGGGCGTCGTGGCGTCCATGCTATCGGCGATGTTGCCACCATGATCATGGCCTGGCACGCCGGCGGCAATCGCTTGGAGACTGGCGACGAGCTCCGCGGGTGGGTCGATCATGAGGGGGTTATCGGTGCGCTCTGGGTAGTCATCGTCGGTCAGGAACACCAGGAAGCGGGCGAGCGACCCGTCTGCGAGTGCCCCGCCCTCCAGCGCCGCCCAGAATGGCGCCGGCACGGTGACGCCCCACACGCAGGCACAGGGCTGCTGGATGGTTTTGCGCGGACGTTCCTTCTGATCCGCATACTCGGAGCCGATGTAGGGCTCGGCCGCCGAGGTGAACAGCTTGGTGAACTCGGTCCAGATCGCCGTCTTGTGGAACGGCGAGCGCGGGTTCAGAACCAGCTTCAGGAACTGGCCGAATTCGTCGAGTTGGAACAGGCGCGAAGGATGGACCTGCAGGGCGGAGAGAAGGCCTGTCGAGGAGGCCAAATCTTCGCCACCCAAGTAACGATCAAGTCCAGCAGCGAAAAGCAGGCGCTTCACGCAGCGGCGGGCGTGATCCTTGCCGCCACCGCTGTCGGCGATCCCGATGGCGTAGAGATTGCTGCGCAGGTCGGTGGGCGTGCGATAACGGCGCCCGGCGACGGCGCCGATCAGGCACAGCGCCGCGCCAAGGGCCAGGAACGGCTGTGGGCTCACGGCGGTGCTGGTGGCGTAGTCGATGAAGAGCCGAAGCGCCCCATCCACATCGAGCAGGTCGGGCGGCACGCGATACGGTGTCGGGGCTGGCGGTGTTGCGCTTTGCAGCGCCGCGAGCTTGGCCAGCAAGCCGGAGGCGGGGTGCGGCTGCGTGGCCTGTTTTGCCGCGCCGGCATTCAGGATTACCTCGGTGGGCGGCACCCAGCCGCGGTCGACGGCCAGGCCGTAGAGGGTGCCGGCGCCGATGCTGTGCGGCCGCAGCCGCGACCAGCGGCGCTCCGGCGTGTTGGGCTTGCCGGACGCGCCAGACTTGGTCGACTGCCGTGACCAGGCGCACCAGAGGTCCTTGCCCTCGTCGCCAAGCGCCGCCTTGATGGCATTGCCGATGGTGATCCAGGAAGTGCCGTCGAGGTCTTCGTTGGGGATGAATTCGAGGGCCGCGGCGATCGCATCATAGGTGCCGCGGGGATCGGACGGGCCCTTCCACTGCGCTCCGTGGGCCATCTCTCCGATCAGCGATTGCGGCTTCAACTCCGCCGGGATCATGGCGTGGGCGCGATCGAGCCAATCCATCGCCTGCGCCTCGGTGATCATCGGCAGGCGGTCGAGGGTCACGTCGATGAGGTTGTCCTCGGGCCAGGCATAGGGTTGCCCGGTGCCAGGATGAATGGCGTGGGCGACGAATTGCTGACCACGGGCGAGCACCTCGAGCGGATGGCGCTTGCGGCCGGCAAATGGCCCCTCGCTGCGGTAGACCAGGAGCCGTTTGGGCGATTGGCCGATGCGGATACAGGGCGTCGGTCCGAGCATCTCCTGCGCCAGGTCCGCCACTTTGATGGCCAATTCAGCGTCCAGTAGGTCGATGTCGATCCCGACGACGGCGCCGCAGGCGACGCCCACGCCGCAGTCAGGCCAGGTCTGCCAGACCTCGACCTCGGTCTCGGTCGTGGCCCGATCGCAGTGACGCGCCCAGTCCGCGTAGGGGCGCCACTCCCCCTGGGTGAACCGGCCCGGGACCTTGGTGCCGGGCATGATCGGAAGCACCGGATAGCCGTTGTCGATCAGGCGTGCGCCGTGCACGGCCATTGCGGTGGGCACCATCAGAACGGTACCCCCGTCACCTTGCGCGCCGCCTCGTTGGCGCCGCGTTGTTGGTCGATCAAGGCGTCGACGTAGCTGCCGCAGATCGCCGCGATGAACGCCGTCCACTCCGGCTTGGACCAGGCGGCCATGTCGGTGCGGCCGAGGCTGTCGATGTAGTCGCCAGCGCGATCGCCGGCCTGGCGCATGGCGGCCAGTTCGATCGGGTTGGGATCAATCATGCGTCGCCCCTTCCAGAGTTCGAGGCAGACCGGGGAGCAGGTCGGCACCGTCCAGTGGAGCCGAATGCCGCGATAGCGGTGGAACCAGTCCCAGTGGCGGGCGAGGCGAGGACACGTGCGGCATCGCATCAGGTCGCTCCGCATTCTCAGTTGCTGCCTTCAATTGTTTCTTTCGCGCGTAACGCTCGCGTGCCTTGGCCCTCATCCGCTCCAGATTCTGGGCGCGATACTGCCGATCTGCTTCTCGCGCAGCCTCGCGATCCCGCTCGCGTCGCTCCTGCGACCGCAGCCGCGCCGCGGCACGCTCACGGTCGCCCACGGCTTCGTAACGTAATACGTATTTGGCAATGACCTTCTCTGGGTTACGCTCCTTCCAACGCTTCATATGCTGCTCCCGCTGCAGTCGGGCCTTCTCAGGATTTGCAGCGCGGCGCTCCCGTTGAGCGGCCAGGATCTGTTCCCGGTTCGCGTCGCGATATCGCTGCTGTGCTTCCCGGTTCCTTTGCTTTTTGTCCGCCACTTTCTCTGCGTCCGTCATTGGTTGCGGAGGTGCAGGCATCGCCTCTGCGGGCTTTCTCCAAGGTGCAGGCATCATGAGAACCTCATGTTGACGATCTCCGTGTATTGGCCGGACGGGCGGGTCTGAATGGCAACCGGCTGCCGAAGTGCGTCCTGGTGCTCCAGCGCCTCGTGGACCGTGGCAGGTGCAGGCAGATGCGGTGCGCGGCGTCGCCACCACGCCACAGCTTTCTCTCGCGGAAACCCTGTGTGCTCCAGGCAAACCCATTCACTGTGCCGCGCGATGCCGCTCTCGTAGGTGACGCGCAGCGAGGTCGGCTTGCCTGGCTTCTCGTGGACTGCGTAGCTGACGCCTTCGACTTTGAACCAGGTGGTTTGGATTTGCGTTGACAGCAGCGCATTGGTCGCAGCGTTCGGTGCCACCTTCACCTCGGGCGGTGGGAAGGCGTAGTCGCATTTAACGCAATGACGCACGCTGGCGTGGTTGATGGTCTGGCACTCCGGGCAGACCTTGATCGGAGCCGCGCCGGGTTCCTCGCCATTTTCTTTTTTCCGTCCATCGACTGTGTCGATCGGGCCGTGGCGCGCGGTATTGCCGGCGAAGTCGAGCACCAGGCAGTCCTCCTTGCCCTCGGCGAGCCGGGTGCCGCGGCCGACCATCTGAACATAGAGGCCGACGCTCTTGGTCGGCCGCAGCAGGGCGATGAGGTCGGTGCCGGGCGCATCGAACCCGGTGGTGAGCACGTTGGCGTTGGTGACGCAGCGCAGGCGCCCCGCCTTAAAGGCGGCCAGGATGCGGTCGCGCTCGGGCGCCGGCGTGTCGCTAGTGACGGTCTCGCAGGAGATGCCGTGGCCGCGGACGGCATCGCGGACGTGGTGAGCATGGGCGACGCCGGAACAGAACACCAACCAGGAGCCACGGCCCGCACCGTGCTCGACAATCTCCGCGACGGCGGCGGCGGTCACCTCGTCGCGATCGACCGCCGCCTCGAGGTCCTTGGCGATGAACTCACCGCCGCGGGTGCCGACGCCGCCGACATCGAGTTGGGTCTCGGTCTGCTTGGGGACGACCTGGCAGAGATAGCCCTGCTGCATCATCTCCAAGACCGCAACTTCGTATGCGATATCGGTAAACAGCCGGTCCTTGCCTTCATGCAGCAGGCCGCTGTCGAGCCGGTAGGGCGTGGCGGTGAAGCCGACGACCTTGAGCTGGCCGGCATTGATCTCGTTCAATTCCTTGAGGAAGGCGCGATACATGCCGCTGTCGCTGCGGCCGAGCAGGTGGGCCTCGTCGATCAGCACCAGGTCGCAGCGCTGGACGCGGAGCGCATGGCGGTGGATCGATTGGATACCGGCGAACAGCACCTGCGCGCCGATATCGCGGCGGGACAGGCCGGCAGAATAGATGCCAGCGGGCGCCTCGGGCCAGGCCCGTAGCAGGGCCATGAAGTTCTGCTGGATCAGTTCCCTCTGGTGCGTGACCATCAAGATGCGGGTGTCGGCGTAGGCGGTGATTGCCTCGCGGATGAACCCGGCAATGCAGAGGCTTTTTCCCGTGCCTGTTGGAAGCACGACGAGTGGATTGCCGGTGTTGGCGGCGAAGTAGTCATACAGTGCGTCGATGGCGGCGCGCTGGTAGGGGCGCAGGGTGATGGTCATTACGGCACCCCCGCGGGCGCATCTTCGAGCAACGCAGCGCATCGCTCGCGCAGCCGGTCACCGGGCCATGCCAGTCGCCGCTGCGCACGCAGGAGAACCTGGCGGATGCGCTCCCGACTGACGTTCAGGGTACGGCCAATCTCATCGAGGGTATGAGCTCGCTTGCCGTCGAGGCCATAGAACAGATTGAGGGCCAGCCGATCTCGGGCCGGGAGCTTTCCAAGGGCGGTATCCAGCGCCTCCAGCGCATCGTCGACGGCAACCGACCGCTCCGGGTCATAGGCGAGGGATGGTGTTGCGCCGCCGACCAGGGCGGGCAGGTCGGCTGCGTCCACCTCCCGCGTGATCCTGTTACTCGCCAGCGCGCGGTTGAGGAACGCGGGCGGGAACAAGTCCTCGGGCAGGCGTCGCAACGTCTGCGCGATCGCGGTGATGCAGCCGCGCCATTCGCCGTCCTGGCGAACCGGAGCGAGTTTCAGGTTCAGGTATTCATAAACGAGGCGAGACGAGACCTTGCTGTCGCGCGCCAGCGCCGCCGCGCTGTCGTAGCCCATCGCCTTCATCGCGCTCAACATGGCGTTGTTCTTGATCGTGAGGATCAGCAGCAGGTCCTGTGTCATGCCGCGCGTGCTCCT
>CAIWAJ010000161.1:0-4500 GCA_903910565.1 uncultured Rhodospirillales bacterium | reverse complement strand
TGTCTGCCCGATCGGGAACAGCGCCCCGCATGCCGCGAAGATCCCCACCGCCCGCCAGTCGAACCCGCTCACATCCAGCGCGAAGGGGGCGGCCAGCCACATCAGCGCGGTCGCCGTCGGCACGCTGGTGGCTGCCGCCGCGATCACCCCATGCCCGCGCAGCCCCACCCGCGCCAGCACCAGCGCAATCGCCAGGCACAGCGCCGAGCCCAGCGCCAGGGCGGCCGCCGGGTCCATCAGCCACTCAATCGTCGTCACGCGCGCCTTTCCGCATTGCCCCCTCCAGCACCGCCTCCGCAGGGTCGGCATCGAAGCGCAGCCGCCCCTCGCCGGAGAGACAAAGGAAGCGCTTGCCCTTCGCCCGCCCAACCATGGTGAGCCCCGCTTGCCGTGCCAATTGCACGCCAAGCGCGGTGAAACCGCTGCGGCTGATGACGATGGGGATCGCCATCTGCACGCATTTGATCACCATCTCCGAGGTCAGCCGCCCCGTGGTGTAGAACAGCTTGCCGGCGGGCGAGACGTCGTTTAGCCGCATCCAGCCGGCGATCTTGTCGATCGCATTGTGCCGCCCGACATCCTCCATATAGACCAGCGGCCGGTCCTCCTCGCACAGCACGCAGCCATGAATGGCGCCGGCGGTGAGGTAGAGGCTCGGCCGCGTGTTGATTTTGCGCGAGAGCGCGTAGAGCCAGGAGGTGCGCAGGATCGCATCAGGGTCGAGCACCACGGTCTCGAAGCGCTCCATCATGTTGCCATAGGCGGTGCCCTGGGCGCAGCCGGAGGTCAGCACGCGCCGGCGCAGCTTGGCCTCGTAGTTGGTGCGCCTGGCCGTGCGAACCACGACGACGCCGAGTTCGGGATCGACGTCGATCGCCTTGATGCGGTCCTTCGGCAGCAGCATGGTCTGGTTGAGCAGGTAGCCCACCGCGAGACAGTCCGGCCGGTCGCCGATCGTCATCATGGTGACGATTTCCTGGCCATTGAGGAACAGCGTCAGCGCCCGTTCCGCCGGCACCCGCGTGGCCACGGTTGCGCCGGTATGGTCGATGCCGATCACCTCCTCGGTCAGCGCGGTGTCGTCCGGATCGGGCGCCACCAGCCATTCGTCTCCACTCGTCATGGCCCCTCCCCTCGCCGCCGTGTATCCTGCGCATCCTACCTTACGGAGATGCCGATGACCTGGTCCATCCTCGCCCATGACGCCGAAACCGGCGCCTTTGGCCTCGCGGTCGCCACCTGCAATTTCGCGGTCGGCGCCGGGGTGCCGTTCCTGCGCGCCGGGATCGGCGCCTGCGCCTCGCAGAGCTTCTCCAACCGCTATCTCGGCCCGCCGACCCTGGACGGACTCGCCCGTGGCCTGTCGCCCGAACGAGCCGTGCTCTCCGCCATCGCCGGAGATGAAGGCGCCGGGCTGCGGCAGATCCACGCGCTCGACCGCCACGACGCCTCCTTCGCCTTCACTGGGGACAACTGCGTCGCCTGGTGCGGCTCAGTGAGCGCGCCGGGCGTGAGCGTGGCCGGCAATATGCTGGCCAATGGCAATGTGGTCGCCGATACCCTGGCCGCCTACCTCGCCACTCCCGGCGGCATGCCGGAGCGGCTGATGGCGGCGATGGAGGCCGGCGAGGCCGCGGGCGGGGACCGACGGGGCCGGCAATCGGCGGCGATGTTCGTCATCACCACGGAGGACTTCCCCGACCTCAACATCCGCGTGGATGATGCGGCCGACCCGCTGCCCGAACTGCGCCGCCTGCTCGGCCTCTGGAAGCGGGACCGCGAACCCGGCCTCAAATTCGCCCCGCGCCGGGCGGACCCGGCCGGGCGGATCGATCTTGACGCGATCGACGCAGGGTTTGCCGCGGCAGGAAGTCCGCTCAGGGTAGGGCGGTAGGCAGGAAGCGGTTCTTCTGCAAAAAGAAGGGCTTCCGGCCTCCCGTTAAAGCGCCAGCCGATCAGCCTCGATCCACCGCCCCTCGGCATGGCTGCGATACACCAGCTCGGCGAGTTGTACTGCCTTGGCGCCCTCCACCAGCGTCGGAAGATACGGCGCATCATCGCCGACATGGCGTAGGAACAGCTCCCAGCACTGGCGGAAAGGCGGCTTCACCGGCAGCGTATCCGGCACCTCCGCCCAATCCCTGGTGAAATCCATCCCGAGCGACGCGCCGCCAAAGGCATCCGGCGTGTTGCCGGCCGACTGGATGAAACAGCGGCTGCGTCCCGCCACCGCGGATCCCAGCGTTCCGTCGATCTGCACGCACATCGTGTCGTCCCGGCGCACCCGGGTTGCCCAAGAGTTGCTGATCGTCGCGGGAATTCCGCCTTCGAGCGTGAGCAGCGCGTGCACGGTGTCCTCGACATCGACATCATAGGCGCTACCCGCCTCGTCGATCCGCCGCGGCAAGGCAGTGCTGATTTGCGCGGTGACACGCTCCACCGGCGCGGCCAGGCGGTCGATCATGTAGCGCCAGTGCGCCATCATATCGAGCGCGAGACCGCCCCCATCGGACTTGCGATAGTTCCAGCTCGGGCGCTGGCAGGTCTGCAATTCGCCGTCGAAAATCCATGAGCCAGCATCGATCCGCGCACCGACGATGCGGCCAAAGAAGCCGGATTTCTTGAGAAACATCAGTTTCGCAAAACCGGGCAAGAACAACTTGTCCTGGATCACCCCGTGCTTCACCCCGGCGGCGGCCGCCAGCCGGGCCAGCTCCATCGCCTCGGCGGCGGTGGGTGCGGTCGGCTTTTCGACGTGGATGTGTTTGCCTGCCGCGATCGCCCGGCGCACCAGTTCGGGCCGGCCGCCAGTGGCTGAACAGTCCATGAAGATCTCGTCGGGCCCGGCCAGCGCGGCGGCGAGATCGGTGGTCCAGCGGAGCCCGCCATTTGCATTGGCCAGGGCGGCGAGCCGCCCGGCATCGCGGCCGACCAGCAGCAGCTCCGGCATCAACCGATCGCCATTGGCCAGTGTCAAACCGCCATCGGCGCGTATTGCCATCAGGTTATGGACGTGTTGGGTGGTCCCGATGCGGCCGGTGGCCCCGTTGATGATGATCCCAATCTGCCGAACCGCCATGAGTCGCTCCTTGCCATGTCTCGTCCAGTATCGGCCGGGACGCCCCGTCAAGCCAGGGGTGGCGGCGCAATGCGGGCGATGAACCGGCGCACAACGCCGAGGGCGACACGGCCTTCCGGCAGATAGCGCGCGAACATCGGCCAGACATGCGGCACCCCCGCCACCAGGTGCATCTCCGTGTCTACGCCCGCCGCGCGCGCCTTCGCGGCGAGGCGGGTGGTATCGTCGCGCATCATCTCGTCACTCCCGGCGAACATTAGCAGCGGCGGCAGATCCGCCAGATCGGCATGCAGCGGCGAGGCGCGTGGGTCCGACGGATCGGTGCCAGCGAGGTAGAGTGCCGCGGCCTGGTGCAGCGCCGGGGCGGTGAACATCGCGCAGCGCGCCGCATTCTGCACCACCGCCGCGCCGGTGTTGGCGAGATCGGTCCAGGGCGAAAACGCGACGATTGCGGCAGGGGATGGCAGCCCGGCGTTGCGCGCGGCACAGGCCAGCGCCAAGGCCAGCCCGCCGCCGGCCGAGTCCCCGGCGATCAGCACGCGGCGATCGGCCGAGAGCGCGCGATAGGCGGCCAACGCATCCTCGAGCGCGGCGGGAAACGGGTGCTCCGGGGCGAGTCGGTAATCGATCACGTAGCACGGCGCATCGGCAGCCCTAGCCATCGCGAGAACAAGCGGCCGATGGGTCAGCGGCGAGCCGAAGAAATAGCCCCCGCCATGCAGATATAGCACCGCGAGATCGCCCCGCATCCCCGGCCGCGCCGCCACTTCGCACGGCACCCCGCCGAGGCGATGCGGTGTCACGGTCCACCCCGGCGGGATGTATTTCGCCCCGGGCCGCCCGCTCAACCGGCGGCGGACGACCAGCGGATCGAAGGGCCGCCGCCCGGCCCGCTTCATGGTCACACGCAGGAAGGTGCAGAGCAGGCGGGACTGCCAGCTCGCCACCTCCCTGGGCTCAGCGGGTCGGGCGCGGCGGGGTCTGGGTGTAGTCGTAGAAGCCGCGATTGGTTTTGCGGCCGAGCCAGCCGGCCTCGACATACTTCACCAGCAGCGGACACGGGCGGTACTTGCTGTCCGACAGCCCATCATGCAGCACCTGCATGATGGAGAGGCAGGTATCGAGCCCGATGAAATCCGCCAGTTCCAACGGCCCCATCGGGTGATTGGCCCCGAGCCGCATCGCGCTATCGATCGCCGAGACCGAGCCCACGCCTTCGTAGAGCGTGTAGACTGCCTCGTTGATCATCGGCACCAGGATGCGGTTGACGATGAAGGCCGGGAAATCCTCCGATACCGCGGTGATCTTGCTCAGCCGCGTCGCCAGCGCCTGGGTGGCCAGGAAGGTCGGCTCATCGGTGGCGATGCCGCGGATCAGCTCCACCAGCTTCATGACCGGAACCGGGTTCATGAAATGCATGC
>CAIWAJ010000160.1:0-7375 GCA_903910565.1 uncultured Rhodospirillales bacterium | reverse complement strand
TGCTCGCCGCCTCGCTGGCCGAACTCCCGAACTTGGCCGAATGGGCGACACGGCAAACCCAACGCGACCGTCTGCGCCCGGGCTCCATCGGCATGATGATCCACGAGGCCGCCGAGGCCGGCGCGATCACCCACGAGGAAGCCCCGCTGCTGGTGCGCGCCCTGCTCTCCGCCGGCGTCGACACCACCGAGAACGGACTCGGCGCCGCGCTCTACAACCTCGCCCGCTCCCCCGACCAATGGGACCGCCTGCACGCCGAGCCCGGGCTCGCCCGCGGGGCCTTCGAGGAGGCGGTGCGCTTCGAAAGCCCGGTGCAGACCTTCTTCCGCACCACCGGCCGCGATACTGAGCTCGCCGGCATCGCACTCCCCGAGGGCGCCAAGGTACTGATGTTCCTCGCCGCCGCCAACCGGGACCCGCGCCGCTGGGACGCGCCCGATAGCTTCGACATCACCCGCAACGCCGCCGGCCATGTCGGCTTCGGCGCCGGCATCCATATGTGCGTCGGCCAGATCCTGGCGCGGCTGGAAGGCGAGGCGATGCTGGCGGCGCTGGCGAAGCGTGTGGCCCGGCTGGAGATCACCGGCACCCCTGCGCGCCGCTATAACAACACCCTGCGCGGCCTGCGCACCCTGCCGCTGCGCCTGCACGTGGCCTGAAGCGCCGATCTGCGCAGCGCGCATGCGAAAGCCCCCGCGCATCGCCGTCAGGCCATGCCGGGCAGGGGGTTGCATTGGCGGAAAACGGGTGGCGGCGGCCCGCGTACGGACGTGCGCATGGCGCCGCATGGCCCGGACGGCCCGCGCGGGTGGGAGCAGGGGCGGCCGATGCCTTGGCAGGCGCGCCAGGGCGCGGATACGGCGACCCATTCCACCCAGGGTTCGTAGTCCAGGTCGATCGGCTCCTGCGGAATCGCCGCCATCACCCCGGTGACGCTGAGCGCGCGCCGGCGCACTCCGGCCGTGCCCAGAAGGGCGGCCAGCAGCGCGAACAGCATGCCGCCGAGAAGGGCGGCGATGCCGGGCGCGGCGTCCAGGGGGTGGGAAGGCGGGTGGGTCATGGGGTTTCAGTCACTCCTGATTTCATTTAGGAGATTATAATTAACTTTCAGATGAGATGCAAGGCGAATTTCGCCAACCCCGCATATTTTTCCTGGGCGCGGCCAGTCTCCGGATGTCGCTTCGGATCTGTGGATAAGTCTGGGGATGCTATTTTGCGGACGCCGCTAAGTCACGGAATTTTCAGCTTCCCCGCGACGGGGGGCGACGCCGTCGAAATCTCTAAGTATCTGAAAAACAACGGAAAGAATGTTAATGATTTGTTACGCGGCGATCCGTGGCCGCTAAGTCCTTGGAGTCAGGCGAATCACGCGGGGCATGGGATAATTCTTGCGGGAATATCCCGCGGCGCTGATCGTCAAGCGCCGCGGGATGGTCGCCGTCAGAAGCCAAGCGGCTCGGGAATGGCCTTGATCCACTTGCCGCCCTTGACCTGGGCGAGGAAGCTCTCGGTCGAGCCGGAGTGCTTGTCCGCCGCGAAGGTGATCGCGGGGGTGCCGAACATGTCCTTGTAGCCCTTCACCTTCTCAAGCCCGGCGAGGAAGCTGTCCACGTTCAGGTCATGCCCGGCGTTCTGCAACGCCTGGATCACCACCTGGGCGCCGGTATAGCCAACCTGCGCCGCGGGGTTCGGCTCCTTGCCGAACAGCTTGAGATAGTTGGTGTAGAACGCCTTGCCGGCCGGGTCCGGATTTTCCGCGCCCAGCAGGATGAAGGTCGCCATGGCGTAGTAGCCCTCGGTGATGCCACCCGGCACTTCGGCGATGGCGCTGTCATAGGAGGCGACCGGCCCCACCAGATCGACATCCCAGCCGCTCTTGCGAATGGCCGACATCGCCAGGATGGTGTCGCGCACGATGGTGCCGAAGAACACCACGTCGCACTTGGCGTCCCGCAGGCGGGCGGCGGCCGAGGTGAAATCGGTGTCGGTCGGCTTGTGCTTGGTCTCGGCGGCCAGGGTCAGGTTCATCGCCTTCATCTGGTCGGCCACGCCGTCCGTCACGTCACGGCCGAAATCCGTGTCCTGCGACAGGGTGCAGAGCACCTTCTTGCCGCGCTTCTCGACGAAATACTTCACCGCCGCGCGGGCGCCATCATAGTACGAGGCGAGCAGGGCGAATTTCAGCTTGTGGTGCGGCTCCGCCATGGAGCGGGCCGAGGTGAGCGGGAAGATGTTGGGCACGTTCTTGGCGAGCTGATCGGGCAGCACCGCGTTGTTCATCGGCGTGCCGCCATTGGCCACCATGAAGAACACGTTGTCGCGGTTGATCAGCTTGTTGGCCGCCTGAATGGAGCGCGGCACCTGGTACTGGTTGTCCTCGACGATATACTTGATCTTGCGGCCGTGAATGCCGCCCTTGGCGTTGATCTCGTCGAACGCCATGCGCCAGGCGTTGGAGTTGTTGACGCCCCAGGCGACCGTGACGCCGGAGAGGTCGGTATAGGTGCCGACGACGATTTCCTTATCGGTCACGCCGCGGACGGGGTCGGCGGCCGTGGCCGCCCCGGTGATGCCGGCGGCAAATGCCGTGGCCAGTAGAAGCTTACGCATCCGTTCCTCCTTCTAAGCGCCGTTGATGTATTGCAACCCTCCGCGTGCCCCCGGCGATCAGGCGGCGCGGTACATGTCTTCGATCAGGTCGTCGTACTTCTGTAGCACGTAGTGCCGGCGCAGCCGCATCGCCGGGGTCACCTCGGGGTCCTCGGGTTCGATGCGGCGCGCGAGGATGCGGAAAGCGGCGAGCCGCATCTCGGGCGCGCGGGCGGCGAGTTCGGCCTTGATAAGGGCGACGACGGGCTCGGCGCGCACCAGCGAGGCGGTGGAGGTGAAGGGCACGTTGCGGTCCTGCGCCCATTTTTCGACCACGTCGAACTCCAGCACCACCAGGCAGGCAAGGCTGGCGCGGCCGTGGCCGACCAGCACCGCGTCGGCAATGTAGGGGGAGAGTTTCACCCGGCTCTCGAAGCCGGCCGGCAGGGTGGTGGCGCCGTCGGCGGTGGTGATCGCCTCGCCCTGGCGGCCGGTCAGCACCAGTTGCCCGGCCTCCATGCGCCCGAGATCGCCGGTATGCAGCCAGCCCTCGGCGTCGGTGGCGGGATGCAGGGCGCCATCGCGCCACAGCCCGGCGCAGACATGCGGGCCGCGCAGCCGCACCTCGCCGTCGCCGGCGACCGCAAGCTCGCCCCAGGAGACCGGGACGCCGACCGCGCCGGAGCGCACGGAATCCGCCGGCGACAGGGCGGCCAGGCCGCCGCATTCGGCGGTGCCGTAGATCTGGCGCAAATTGACCCCGAGGGTGAGGAACCAGCGCACCAGCTCGTCCGACACCGGCGTGCCGCCGACGAAGGCGAGGCGCGCGCGGTCGAGCCCGATGGCGCGGCGCACCGGGGCCAGCACCAGCCGGTCGGCCAGCGCGGCGAGGCCGCCGAGCGGTTTGCCCTCGGCGCGGGGGGCGGCCTGGCGCATCGCCCAGGCGAACAGGCGCCGCTGCACCCAGGTGGCGCCGGCGGCGGAAATCATCACGGTCGCGTGGAGTTTCTGCCAGATGCGCGGGATGGCGAACATCACCGTCGGGCGCAGTTCCTGAAGGTTCTCCGGCACCGTCTCGGCGCTTTCGACCAGGTTGCTGATGGTGCCGCAGGCGAGCGCCAGGTAGAGGCCGAAGAGGCGCTCGGTCACCAGGCTCAGCGGCAGGAAGCCGAGGCGCTCATCGGCCGCGCTCTGCCCGGTCAGCTCGGCGGCATGGTCGATCTGGGTCATCAGATTGGCATGGCTGAGTGCCACCAGCCGCGGCGCCTCGGAGGTGCCGGAGGTCGCGGCGAGGATCGCGATGTCCGCCGGCGCGATCGCCTCGACGCCGCGGCCCCAGGCTGCGGGATCGGCGGCATCGAGGGCGGCGCCGCGGGCGGAGAACTCGGCGAGGCTTTCGCACATGGGGTCGGTGAAGTCGCGCAGGCCCTTCATGTCCATGATGACGATGGCCACAAGCTGCGGGCAGGCGTCGCGGATGTGCAGGACCTTGTCGAGCTGTTCCTCGTTCTCGACGAACAGCACCCGACAGCCGGAGGCACGCAGTGTCGCCGCCGTTGCCGCGGCCGGATCGGTTGGCGGCAGGCCGAGCGAGACGCCGCCGGCGCCCTGGATGGCGAGGTCGGCGGCGATCCAGTCGGGCCCGGCTTCGCCGAGAATGCCCGCCACCACGCCGCGCCCGACGCCTTCCTGCTTCAGCGCCGCGCCGATCGCGCGGATGCGCGCGCCGAGGGCCGCCCAGGTGATCGCCTGCCAGATGCCGCGATCCTTTTTGCGCAGGATGGTGCGCGGGGCGTGCGCCACAACGCGGGCGGCGATCAGCGCCGGCAGGGTGGCCGGACGGGTGGATTGCGTGCTCATCGCCACAGCTTCTTCTTCTTCCAGCGCCGCTTGCCGCGCACACCCTCGTCCTTCTGGCCGAGGTAGAACTCCTTGATGTCGTCCTTCTCCATCAGGGCGGCGCAATTATCCTCCATGACGATGCGGCCGACTTCCAGCACATAGCCGTAATCCGCGGTTTTCAGGGCGATATGGGCGTTCTGCTCCACCACCAGGATCGCCACCCCGCGCTCGCGGTTGATGCGCTTCACAATCTCGAAAATCTGCGTCACCAGCAGGGGCGACAGGCCGAGCGAGGGTTCGTCGAGCAGCAGCAGCTTGGGCCGGCCCATCAGCGCGCGGCTGATCGCCAGCATCTGCTGCTCGCCGCCGGAGAGCTGCCCGGCGCGCTGGGCCGCGCGCTCCTTGAGGCGGGGGAAATAGTCGAAGCACATCTCGAGGTCGCGCGCGATCTCGTCCTTATCCGAGCGGGTGAAGGAGCCCATCATCAGGTTCTCCGCCACGCTGAGGAAGGGGAAGATCTCCCGCCCTTCCGGCGAATGGCAGATGCCGGCCCGCATCACCTTGTCGGGCGTGAGGCCGCCGATGTTGTGGCCCTCGAAGGTCACCTCGCCGCGCTCGGGGTCGAGCACGCCGGAGATGGTGCGCAGGATGGTGGTCTTGCCGGCCCCGTTGGCGCCGAGCACGGCGACGATGCTGCCGGGCTTCACCTCGAGCGACACGCCGCGGATGGCCTGGATCGGCCCGTAGAAGGTCTCGATGTTGGAGACCTTGAGCAGCGTCTCGCTCATGCCTCGCCTCCGATATAGGCGCGGATCACCTCGGGGTCGGACTGCACCTCCGCCGAGGTGCCCATCGCCAGGATGCGCCCGTAGTTGAGCGCCATCACGCGGTCCGACACGGCGGATACCAGCTTCATGTCGTGCTCGACCATGATGACGGTGATGCCGAGGTCTTTCTTGATGTCCTCGATCCAGAAGGCCATTTCCACGGTCTCCTCGACGTTGAGGCCGGAGGAGGGCTCATCGAGCAGCAGCAGCTTGGGCTCGGTGCACAAGGCGCGGCCGAGTTCGACCACCTTGCGGATGCCGTAGGGCAGGTTGGCGATCAGGCTGTCGCGGTGGCGTTGCAGGCCGAGGAAGGCGATCACCTCCTCCGCCCGCTTGCGGTGCTCCACCTCGGCGCGCGCCACGGATGGCAGGAAGGCGAGTTGCGCGAACAGGCCGACCTTGGCGTGGCAGTGCCGCCCGATCAGCAGGTTCTGCAGCAGCGTGGCGTTGGGGAACAGCTCGATGTTCTGGAAGGTGCGCGCGATGCCGAGCCCGGCGATGCGGTGGGGCGCGATGGTGGTGATGTCCTGCCCCTCGAAGAACAGCCGCCCGGTGGTCGGGTTGTAGATGCGGCTGATGAGGTTGAAGATCGTCGTCTTCCCCGCGCCGTTCGGCCCGATGATGGAAAACACCTCGCCGCGCTTGACCGCGAAGCTGACGCCCTCGACGGCGCGGATGCCGCCGAAGCGGATGCCGATATCCTCGACGTGAAACAGGTTCATCGCAGGCGCTCCGACTTGGCGTAGCTTTTCTGCCGGCGGAAGGCGCTCGCCTTGTGCAACGGGAACTCGTTGAACCAGGCCTTCAGCTTGCGCCAGCGGCCATTGATCCCCATCGGCTCGAACATGATGCAGAGCACCAGGATCAGCCCGAAAATCGAGGGTTCGAGCCCGGGCATGCGGCCGAGCCAGTTGGGCAGATCGTCGCGCACCAAAGCGATCGCCTGGGGCAGCAGCCGCATGAACATGGCGCCGAATATCGCCCCGTGCAGCGAGCCGAGCCCGCCGACGAACACGATGGTGACGAGTTGGATCGACAGCAGGATATCGAAGGCATCGGGGGCGAGGTGGCGCACGTAATGCGCGAAAAGCGCGCCGGCCAGCCCGGTGATCGCGGCCGACAGCCCGAATGCGACCGTCTTATAATACGCGAGATGGATGCCCATGCTCTGCGCCGAGACCTCGCTGTCGCGGATCGCCACCAAGGCGCGGCCGAGCGGCGAGCGCAGGATGTTCAGCACCAGGAAAATCACGAACAGCAGCACCGCGAAGGACATGTAGTAGACGCCGAGCGGCCCGCTGAGATCGACCCCGAGCAGCGTCGGCGCCTTCACCGGCAGCCCGTCGAACCCGCCGGTCAGACTGTCCCATTTCTGCAGCACCGTGCCGATGATGCTGCCGAAGGCGAGCGTGGCGATGGCGAGATAGAGCCCGCTCATCCGCAGCGTCGGCAGCCCGATCGCCACCCCCGCGAGCCCGGTGACCACGGCCGCGGCCGGCAAGCTCACGGCAAACGGCACGCCGCGCTGCAACAGGATCGCCTCGGTGTAGCCGCCGATGCCGAGGAAGGCGGCGTGGCCGAGGCTGACCAGCCCGGTATAGCCGGTCAGCAGCATCAGCCCGACGCCGGCGACGGCGAAAATGAACAGGCCAGCGAGTTCGCCGATGTAGAATTCTCCGGCGAAGGCCGGGATCGCCAGCACCGCGGCGACCAGCAGCCCGTACCAGAACTTCGCCCCCTGCTGCCGCCAGAGGTTGATATCCTGCATGTAGTCGGTCTTGAAGAGGCGTCGCATACCCGTCACACCCGCTTGCGGATCGTCTTGCCGAACAATCCTTCAGGGCGAAGGATCAGCACGGCGAGCAGAACGATGTTGGACGTCACTTCCTGGAATCCGGCGGGGAGGAAATACCCCGATAATTGCTCGACGATCCCGACGATCACGCCGCCGATCACCGCGCCCGGAATGCTGCCGAAGCCGCCCAGCACCGCGGCGGCGAAGGCCTTGATGCCGAGGAAGCCCATGTTCACATCGATCAGCGATACCGGCGTCACCAGCACCGCCGCAACCGCCGCCACCCCCGCGCTGATCGCCCAGATCATCGAGAAGATGCGCC
>CAIWAJ010000159.1:0-1561 GCA_903910565.1 uncultured Rhodospirillales bacterium | reverse complement strand
GCAGCTCCCCATCGTCGGGGCGCACGCAGTTGGTGGGGGCGCGATTGCCCTCGGCTTCGGCGTCCTCGACCGCGTCATCGGCGAGTTGCGCGGCGTCGGAGCGATGATAAGCGATCAGCACCCGTTCCAACCCATCCAGCACCAGCAGATACGGCCGCGCGCCGAGATGCCCGAGCAGCGCGGCGGTTGTTTCGGATTGCGGTTGTTTCTGCAGGGCGTCGCGCGGTTGCCCGGTGATGTAGGCGAGGGCGGTGACGCAGAAGTCCCGCATGTTGGCGCCGCGTTCGTAGAAGCTGTACCAGAGAATGCCGGCCCAGCCGGGGCGGTCGTCGTTGGCGTGTTTGATGACCCATTCCCAGGTCACCATGGATTTGCCCATGCCGCCAATGGCCTCGAACACCATGACGGGGTCGGCGGCATTGGCCCAGTCTTGCAGGGCGGTGAGTTCCTTGGTGCGGCCCTGGAAGGCGTAGCCGGGGAGGTAGGGGGGATGGGCGTGGAATGGCAGTGTCTGTGGCGATTGCGGTATGGCTGGGGCAGGTTCCTTGGCCGATTTCGCGACTTTCTCATCGATGAGTTGCCGAAGCTCCGGCAGCGACTGCGCAATCTTCGCACGCAAGTCCTTTACGTCCATGAATTCCGCGTAAATCCTGGCGTCTTTGGCAAGCTCTTTGAACGCGGCGAGCTTCTTCTTGTTTCCGGGGCCGCGCGCGACGGCCTCGGCGGTCGTGGCGTGCTTGGGGTGCATGAGGAACATGTAAATCGGGATGCCGCGCTCCCTCGCCCGCCGGAATTCGAGCTCGGTCAGGGACAGATTCTTATCGTTTCGGTCCGCCGATTTGGGAGTCTGGCCGTAACGGACGCCAATCAGCCCAATGTAGGCATGCGCTTTCTCGACCATTTCCAAAGACGAGTCGATCAGGTCTTTCGCCCGCGCCGAGTCATTCTCCATAGAAACGGGAAAAAGGTCGTGCCCCAGCACGGCCTCTCGTGCGGCCGCTCGGTGTTCCACCAGGTCCTCGAAGGTACTGGAAATCATGACGTCGTAGTGGTCGGCCACGCATCCCTCCGCCGGTCATGGCGTATTGTTGCGTGACGGCAGCCGCGTGTCCACGGGACCGGTGCCGGTGGGCGGAGAGTCCCTTCGCGACGACCCGCCCCCAAGCACCTTCGCGTTTTCGTGCCTTCCAGTTCGAATGCGGTGCCGCCACCGACATCGCTTTCGCCTGAAAGGCACGAAAACCCGAAGAAGGGCGCCTGGGGCGGCTTTCGTGTTAGTGGAAGCGCGACCGGGATATGCCATATGCGATCGTCCTTCCCCCCAGATGGTCCCATATGACGGGATACGGCGGCAAAGTGCCCTATGCGACCGGTCTGAACTCGCCCCCGGAAATCCTTGACGCGCAGTTATCATAACATTATACGTTATCAGACGTAGCATGCTCCAACCAAAAGGACGCCGTCAGCCATGTTGGACGAGACCGGATACCAAGAAGATTTTGCCCGCACGCAGGACGGTTACTACTTCCTGGTGCAGCAGTTTCGCGGCGAATTGCCGGAG
>CAIWAJ010000158.1:0-2906 GCA_903910565.1 uncultured Rhodospirillales bacterium | reverse complement strand
TGGGCATGAGCGAGGCGATCCTTCCGCGTCCTCAGGGTCTAAACTCCCGGGGGGTAGATGTCTCACTGTTGTTGGCACGGAGGGAACCGTGCGACCCATCGCCCAATATCTTTATGCCGGTCCCATTCGGCCCGGTGGGCGCCTTGATCGTCCCGGTGTTGGTGATCGTACCCGCGAGCATCGACATGCCGGTATGGGTTGCGTCGATGATTCCGGAGTTCTGGATGGACCCATTCGCCACCCCAATGCCGTCAAACCCCGAGACTCTCCCGGCATTGACGACCAACCCGCGATCCACACCAAATCCCGCCCGGACGCCTGCCACGATAGACCCCAGGTTGATCACCGTGCCGGTGCCCGCGATAGCGATCGCATGCTGGGAGCTGATTAGAGCGCCGGCCGCATTCAGCACCGTGCCGCCGGCCGAAAGCTCTACGGCAAGCGGGACACCCCCCCCTGATGTTCCCGCCTGAATGATACTGCCCTGGTTGACGACCATGGCAAAACCGCTCGCAATTATTCCTAGGTCAGAAAAATTGATTAAAGATCCGGTTCCGACATTGGTCACCGTGCCACCCGCCCCGAGGCCGATCGCCGCGCTCCCTCCGCCGCCAGTCGTATGGATTGAGCGAACTTGCTTGATCGTTCCGTCGTTCTCGACGCTCGCCGGCACACCCGACGCCAAGATGCCATAGGCTCCGCCCGACAGGAACGAAGCCAGCCCCTCCTGCACCACCGAACCGCCATTGCCGAGGGTAACGCCGATCGCGCCCGCCCGCAGCGTCCCTTGATTGAGAAGCGTGCCACCATTGTCCAGACTGGCGCCAATATCGAACCCCTCAATCTGGCCAACAGCAAGATTGTCTAGCGTCCCCCCCTGCTCCAGCCGCACCGCCGTGGCGCCTTGAATGCCGCCGCTGTTGATCACCGTGCCGCTCGCCCCGGAAATATCGATGCCGGTGGGCGTGTGTCCCTCAATCAGTGCGTCGCTACCGAGATTCCGAACTATGCCGCCGGCCGTCAGCTTTATTCCGTTCAAATTCCCTATGATCACCCCGGTATTCGCCACCGTTGCCCGCGCGCCAGCGGCCGTCACACCGTTCATACCGCTAAGAAATGCGGCGGCACCGGTATTCACCAGTGTGCCCCCCTGGCTGAACGCGACACCCGCGCCACCCAGCCCGAGAATGCTACCCTGGTTCCTGACTATGCCAGAACCCAGCGCGACCCCGCCGCCGAAACCAGAGATGGCCGAGGCCGTTCCGTCGTTGATGATCGTGCCGGCGCCCGAAAGAGAGATCCCGATCCCATAGCTGGCCGGGGCACTCACCGTGCCCTGATTGTCGATCGTCCAGACCTGGCTGACATCCCCGCCAATACCATAGGCGCCACCCACAACGGTGCCAAAGGCGCCAAGCGCGCCGGAGGTGATGAACAACTTCTTCTGCACCAGCGTCGACAAAAACACCGCATTGGTGACTGTGCCGACCGGCCCGTTGCCGCCGGTGATGGTCTGAACCATGGTGCGCTCCCTTCCTTACGATCTGCGTACCGTCACGCGCAATCGACGCGCCCGTCCGCCTGGCTTTATTGCAACATTACGTATCATTTGGAAGCTGGCAAGCGCAACAATGATGCGGAACCATCGCCGGCAAGAGTTGACGCGCCCTCGCCCTAAACCGACAGTGACGAACGGATCTCGCCACGCGACAAAGAAACGCGGCCCCAACATGGCCGCTGCAACCAAGATGGGAGGCACCATGAAAATCCGCTCCGTTGAAACCCTGCGCGCCAATGCCGGCTGGCGATTATTCTCCTTCCTGAAAATCACCACCGCCTGCGGCATCATCGGCTGGTCCGAATACAACGAAAGCTTCGGCAGCGCCGGCCTCTCCACCGTCGTCGAAACCCTCGCCCAATCCCTCATCGGGCAGGATCCGCGGCCCGTCGAGCGCCTGATCTCCACCCTCCATGTCGCCACCCGCCAATCCCGCGGCGGCATCAACCACCAGGCGATCGCCGCCATCGAGAACGCCCTGCTCGACATCAAGGCGAAGGACCTCGGCATCCCCGTCTACGCCCTGTTCGGCGGCCCCGTCCGCGACCGCATTCCCGTCTACTGGTCCCACACCGGCACCTACCGGGTGCGCAACGCAGACCTCATGGGCGTGAAGCCCCTCGTCACCTATGACGATCTCGCCCGCCACTGCGAGGACATCCGCAACCTCGGCTACCGCGCGCTCAAAACCAACATCATGCCCGCCCGCGACGGCAAGCTTGTCCCCTTCTCCCCCGGCTTCGGCCGCACCCCCGGCTGGCCGGAGCTCAACTGGGACAACGCCATCGTCGACGCCGCAGCGGCCACCGTCGCCGCCTGTCGCGCGGGCGCCGGCCCCGACATGGGCGTCATGCTCGACGTCAATTTCCACTTCAAGACCGAGGGCTTCCGCCAGATCGCCCGCGCCATGGCGCCCTACAACCTCACCTGGCTCGAAATCGACATGCATGACCCGGCCTCCATGGCCGATATCCGCGCCATCTCCCCCTGCCCCATCGCCAGCTACGAAACCCTCTGCCACCGCCGCGAATTCAAACCCTACCTCGACGCCCACGGCGCCGACGTCGCCATCATCGACGTCGTCTGGAACGGCCTCGCCGAAAGCATCAAAACCGCGGCGATGGCGGAGGTCTACGAGATCAACTGCGCGCCCCACAACTTCTACGGCCATGTCTGCACCATGATCTCCGCCCATTTCTGCGCCGCCATCCCCAATTTCCGCATCATGGAGATCGATATCGACAGCGTCGCCTGGCGCGATGAGTTTTTCACGGATGTGCCGCGCATCGAAAACGGCGAACTGGTCTTGCCGACCGCGCCGGGCTGGGGCATCGACGTCAACGAGGCG
>CAIWAJ010000157.1:0-3394 GCA_903910565.1 uncultured Rhodospirillales bacterium | reverse complement strand
CGGTCTGGGCGACGCGGGCGAGGGGGCGGGTGTCGCCGAGCACCAGCGCGTCGAGATCGTCGAAGAGGTGGCCCTTATGGGCATAGTTGCGGGCGACGCGGGCGCGCACGGTCAGCGTCTCACCGATGCGGCCGGCGGAGATGTTGGTGACCTTGCTGCCGACATGGATCCAGGGGCCGAGCACCACGTTGTTGCCGAGCACCCAGTTGCAGGTGCGCAGGATGGTGCCGGGATGCATCAGCCCCTCGGCCGCGTAATGCGGCAGGGTTTCGCGCACGTCGGCGTAATACTGCGCGGCGAAATCGGGGGTGACGTGCACCGGGTTGATGGCGAGCCAGCGGCCTTCCGCGAGCGAGTGGGCGCTGGCCGGGGGGCGCTCGGCGGGGGGCGCGATCGGCACCGGCCAGTAGCCGAGATCGATCGGCTCGGCGGTGTCGGGGAGCGAGGCGGAACCGGTGGCGCAGGAGACGCCTTCGCTCTCCACTGCGAGTTGCATCCCCGCTCCATCGGGCGTGGAGGAGACGGTGGCGATCATGCCGTCATACACCGGCTTGCCGAAACGGCATTCCAGGGTGCCGCGCTCCAGCCAGGCCCGCCCCCAGCGGGCGACCGGCAGATGGGTCATGTAGGCGTAGACATCCACCCCCGGCACCAGCCCGCCGGTGAAGCCGAAGCGCTGCGCCACGCTGTCATCGTGGATGCGGTTCTCGGATTGCTTGGCCGTGTTGTAGGCCTCGACCTTGTAGGACGCGCTGTTCATGCCGTGGCTCCTCCGCCTTCCCGACATTGTGAGCAGGGCGGCGCGGCGAGGCAACCCGGCATCTTGCTGATAGCTTAACAGAAGCCGCGCTATCGCTGACGCCACACAGATTCTTCCATGGATGCGGCATGAGCACCACGACACGCTTCTACGGCCCCAACCGGCGGCTCGACGATCCCGATGTCTCCACCCTGATGGCGCGGGCCGGGTTGCGGGCGCGATTGTTCATGATGGTGGCGGTCGCCGCGGTCCCCGCGCTCGGCGTGCTCGCGATTTCGCAATACACCCTGCACCAGCAGGTCACCGCCGATAGCGCGGCTGGTGCCCAGTGGTACCAGGTGTTCGCTTTCACCGGCGAGTTGCTCCTCGTCGGCGGCGCGCTGCTGTCCCTCGGCTTCGGCATCGCGGTCGGCGAGCAGTTCCTCCGTCGCCCCACCGAGGCGCTCCTGCATGCCGGGAAATCCTGGTCGGAGGGGAATTTCGATGTCCGCATCGATGTCGGCGCCTCCGCCGATACCGAGTTCGGCCGCATTGCCACCACCTTCAACCGAATGGCCGAAGCCCTCGCTGCCCAGCGGGACGTGCTGCGCAGCATCAATGGCGAGCTGGAGCGGCGGGTGGTCGAGCGGACCCAGGAGCTGTGCGAAACCAATATCTGGCTCAAAAAGGAGATGGCGGAGCGTGAGAAGGCCGAGAAGGCACTGCGCCAGGCGCAGAAGCTCCAGGCGGTCGGCCAGCTCGCCGGCGGTATCGCGCATGATTTCAACAACCTGCTGACCACCATCATGGGCGCGCTGGACCTGCTGCGCGGCCGCCTGAACCCGCAGGATACCTCGCTCCGCCTGGTCGATACCGCCCTGCAGGCAACCGAGGGCGCCAGCCGCCTGACCGGCCAGTTGCTCTCCTTCTCCCGCCGCCAGCGCCTGACCCCGGCGCCGACCGACATGAACGCGACCATCCGCGCTTTGTCAGACCTGCTCGAGGAAACCCTTGGTCAGGGTATCCGCATCGAGACCGAGCTCGCCGAATCCACCTGGCCGGCGCTGGTCGACCCCAGCCAGATCGAAGCCGCCCTGCTCAACCTCGCGGCCAATGCCCGCGACGCGATGCCCGATGGCGGCACGCTGACGATCACCACCAGCAACCTCACCACCGATGCCCACGGCGCGCTGGCTGCCGGGGATTATGTGGCCGTCCAGGTCAGCGATACCGGGGCCGGCATGTCTGAGGATATCGCAAGCCTCGCCTTCGAGCCCTTCTTCACCACCAAGGAGCCCGGACAGGGCGCCGGGCTCGGCCTGTCGCAGGTGCATGGCCTGGCCGTCCAGTCGGGCGGCGAGGCGCGCCTGCGCAGCCGCCCCGGCCTCGGCACTACCGTCTCGCTCCTGCTCCCACGCGCCGATGCCGAGGTGGAGCCGCGCGGGATCGCGCATGACCTGCCCCTCGTCGGTGATCGCGCCCGCGCCCGTATTCTCGTGTGCGATGATGACCCCGCGCTGCGCCAGATGGCCGGCGCCATGCTATCCGAGCGCGGCTATTCCGTGTGCATCGCCGCCTCCGCCGAGGACGCGCTCGACATCCTCCACGACGACCCCGCGTTCGATCTGCTGCTGACCGATTTCGTAATGGGCGGCATGAACGGCCTGCGCCTGATCCAGACGGTCGCCGAGCTCTTCCCGGGCATCCGCAGCATGCTGATGACCGGCCATATCGACATGCTCTCGGGCAGCGCGCTGACCATCGACCGGGTGATCGAGAAGCCCTTCAACGTCGCCGCCCTCGATGACCGGGTGGCCCGCGTGCTCGGCCGCCCGCGCCTGCAACTCATCCAAGGTGGGGCGGCCGCGGAGTAACCCGCGGTCAGATCACGTAGTTGAGCCGCAGGCCCGGCGTGCTCCAGTCCGGCCCCGTCCAGTCCATCGCCACCAGCGCGCCCGGCCCCGACAGCGTGAGATAGGCCGTCTTCTGGTCGGCGCCGCCGAAGGCGATGTTGGTGGTCATCGGGTCGCCGGTCATGTGCTGCCGCAGCACGCGGCCGTCGGGCGCGATCACCGTGATGGCGCCGGTGACCAAAGTGGCGACGCAGATATTGCCGGCGGCGTCCACCTTCAGGCTGTCGAACATCTGGAAACCGCCGAGCCCGGCGATGATGCGGCCGCCATGGGGAGCAGGGGCGGGGTGCTTCTTCGCGACGCCGGGTGACTCAAGGTCAAACGCCCAGACGCGCGCGGTGCGGGTTTCGGCGACATAGACCACCCTGCCATCCGGCGAGAGGCCGATGCCGTTGGGCGTCAGCAGCGGATAGGCCAGCTCGACGATCGAACTGCCATCGGCGCGGGCGTAGTAGACGCCGCCAAGGTCCATATCCCGCGCGCGGCCCTTGCCGAGATCGGTGAAATAAAAGCCGCCCTGGGTATCGAACACGATGTCATTCGGCCCGCGCAGCTTGTGGCCGTTGCATTCGTCGTAGAGACGGGTGACGGCGCCGGTTTTTGCGTCCACCCGCTCGATCCGCCCGCCGCTGTAATTGGGCGGCTGCGGCCCTGGGCGCAGCTGGCCGTTCATGTTGAGCCAGGTGAAGCCGCCATTATTGCAGACGTAGTAATTGCCGTCCGGCCCGACCGCGAGGCCGTT
>CAIWAJ010000156.1:0-1838 GCA_903910565.1 uncultured Rhodospirillales bacterium | reverse complement strand
TCGCCCAGGGCGCCAAGCCCGGCGAGGGCGGCCAGCTGCCCGGCTTCAAGGTGACCGGGCTGATCGCCAAGCTGCGCCATGCGACGCCCGGCGTGATGTTGATCTCCCCGCCGCCGCATCACGACATCTACTCCATCGAAGATCTGGCGCAACTGATCTACGACCTGAAGCAGATCAACCCGGACGCCAGCGTGTGCGTGAAGCTGGTGTCGCGCAGCGGCATTGGCACGAGTGCGGCCGGCGTGGCCAAGGCCAAGGCGGATGCGATCCTGATTTCCGGCCATTCCGGCGGCACCGGCGCCTCGCCGCAGTCCTCGGTGAAGTATGCCGGGCTGCCCTGGGAGATGGGGCTGTCGGAGGCGCATCAGGTGCTGATGCTCAACCGGCTGCGCCACACCGTGAAGCTGCGCACCGATGGCGGCATCAAGACCGGGCGGGACGTGGTGATTGCCGCCATGCTCGGCGCCGAGGAATTCGGCATCGGCACCGCCTCGCTCGTGGCGATGGGTTGCATCATGGTGCGGCAGTGCCACTCCAACACCTGCCCCGTCGGCGTCTGCACGCAAGATGAGAAGCTGCGCCAGAAGTTCGAGGGCTCGCCCGAGAAGGTGATCAACCTCTTCAGCTTCATCGCCGAGGACGTGCGCAACATCCTCGCCAGCCTCGGTGTCAAGCGATTCGCCGACGTGATCGGCCGCTCCGACCTGCTACACCAGGTCAGCCGCGGGTCCGAGTTCCTCGACGACCTCGACCTCAACCCCCTGCTGGTGCAGGCCGACCCCGGGCCCTATGCCCGCTACTGCACCATCGAGGGCCGTAACGAGGTGCCGGAGACGCTGGATGCCCAGATGATCGCCGATGCCTCAGCGCTGTTCGAGCGCGGCGAGAAGATGCAGTTGCAGTACAACATCCGCAACACGCACCGCGCCATCGGCACCAAGTTCTCCAGCCGCGTGGTGCGCAAATTCGGGATGACCGGCCTCCAGCCGGGCCACGTGACCGTGCGGCTGCGCGGCTCGGCCGGCCAGTCGCTCGGTGCGTTCGGGGTGCAGGGGCTCAAGCTCGAAGTGTTTGGCGACGCCAATGACTACGTGGGCAAGGGGCTTTCGGGCGCCACCATCGTGGTGCGTCCGGCGCCGTCTTCCAACCTGGTGAGCCAGCAGAACACCATCATCGGCAACACCGTGCTCTACGGCGCCACCGCCGGGTATTTGTTTGCCGCCGGCCAAGCCGGCGAGCGCTTCGCCGTCCGCAACTCCGGCGCCACCGCAGTGGTGGAGGGGTGCGGCTCCAACGGGTGCGAATACATGACCGGCGGCACCGTGGTGTTGCTCGGCCAGGTCGGCGACAATTTCGGCGCCGGGTTCACGGGTGGTCAGGCCTTTGTCTACGACCCCGAGGGCCTGTTCCATCTGCGCGTGAACCCGGAGACGCTCTCCTGGCAGCGCCTCGCCTCCGACCATTGGAGCGAGCATCTGCGGCGCCTCATCAGCATGCATGCGGACGAGACCCATAGCCGCTACGCCCGCATGCTGCTGCATGACTGGGACCGCGTGCTGCCGCGCTTCTGGCAGGTGGTGCCGAAGGATTTCGTCCGCTATCTGCCGGCGCCGCTTACGGAGGACGCTGACGCGATGCGGGCCTGAAAGGAAGGTAAGGAGAAGGAAGCGCTTCTTTTTGAAAAAAGAAGTCAAAACCTTTGGCTCTATTCTCGTATTCTATGCGTAGGTCTGAATTGCGGCGTTGAGACATGCTCTTGGTGTTGGGTTGAGGCGGATGGTGGCGAGGTGGAACCACTTCAGGTAGCTGTCGAGGTATTTTGAGGCGACTCCGCGATG
>CAIWAJ010000155.1:0-8179 GCA_903910565.1 uncultured Rhodospirillales bacterium | reverse complement strand
CGCCTCGCTCTTGCGGGAACCAGCGAGCGCTTCGAGGGCCTTACGCTCCTCCACGCTCAGGACGATCACGGTCGCCAGGGGAATCGCTTTCATACCCCCTACGAATCATGACTCAGGTTCCAGCGATAGTGGGTACTAGCAGATACAGGGGCTGATGGCTCTCGAGCGCGATCAGCGCCTCCTCGGCCACACCCGGCATCCGACCCTTGTAATTCTCGGTCCGGCCGCCCAGCACGATTCGGGCGTTACTTGACGCCCTCATCGTCATACGCATCGCGGTCAGACCGTCAGCCCATTCGGCGGCGGCGGTCGGCCGCGAAGCGAGTGCAGCGCGCTCCAGCGGTGTCATGGCCGCGCCATCGGCTGTGAGGCAGACGAGCTCCGCGGTGCCCTTGAGAGCGTCCGTGAGTTCTTGGAGCGCATCGATCGGAAGGCCGACATGAACCGGCCAAGCCAGATAGTTGCTTACGCCAACACGCTCGTCACCCAGATCCGCATCGCGGCGATGACGGGACACGAGTTCGAACAGTAGGTTCGAAAAGCCGTCCTTACGCAGATCACCGCCGTACAGAAGACGGGCGCCCATCGCTAGCAGGTGCCGAGCCACCTCAGTCATGGCGTCGTCAAGGTGTTCCTTGCCAAGCCCCAAGACAGCCATGTCCGGGCTTTCTGAGATCGAGATTGCGATGGCGTGCTGACTCAGCGGCTCCTGATAGCTCATAGTCCTTCCCCCGCCAGCCATTCCGTCATGCTGCGCAGCTGAACCTTTGGCGCGATAATCTCGAACAGGCGCTGCTCCTCGGCACCGATCGGCGGCTCAGGATAGACCAAGGTCGCTTCAGAGCCGGCCTCGCCCTCCAAGCTGGCAAGGGTGATGAGTTCGGGAGGGCGGGGCAGAAAGACGACGTGCTCGCCAGCGACGCCGCCGAAGAGTTGAACCCAGCAGCGCCAGAGAAAGTCCTTTAGGACTTCATCGAGCAGTCGACTCACCACCGCGGCGATACGATCCACTGCCGCTGGATCCATCCGGATCAACGGCACGTTGCCAAGATACGGAAAACCGCGCTCGTCAAGATCGCTGATGCAGTTGGCTACCACCAGGGGTACATTCCAGCGTTTGGCTTCGATGATTTCCTTCCGACACCACTCCCTCGATGAGTAGCTGTCCGTGTGGATCGCGACGACCGCACTCACCTTGACCTTCTGCAGGAGCACCTTGTTGAACGGCAAGCCGATGGGAATGTCGTGAATATCGAAGAAGCTCTCGAGGCCATCGCCGGCATAGAGGTGATCGCGTATGAGCTTCGCGATCCGCTCACCGTCGCCGTCGTGCTTTGAGTGGCTAAGGAAAATCTCGACCTTCTTCAGGTATTGAAGTAGTGCTTCCTCGGGTTCGGCCGGTCGCTTCAGATGCTCCAGATAGGATCGCAGCATACGGCAGATCTGATATGTCAAGTTGGTGATTAGGCGCCGTTGCCGCTCCTCGACGGAAACCGCGCCCCACTTGTCCCAGCGCGCCGACTGCTCGACGATCCCAATCCGGGTCGCACCGGCATCAATCGCGACAGGAAAGGCGCGCGCACTCAGGCCGGCCGCTTCGGTTCGCTCGGTCAGCGCCTTCGCCCACGCGACCCAGCCCGGATCGTTTGCCCAATTTTCGTCGATCAACATGACGATCGCCGAGGTCTCGGCGTCGCTCAACTCGACGTCGAGCGGCGTCGTTGAACTCGGTGCGGGCGCCGAGCGATAGACCACGGGCAGTCCGGCGCCCCCGGCAACATTCTCGTAAAGGTTACGGCGATAGTGATCGAAGAGGACCCGGGCAAGCCGTTCGCCATCGCCAAACGCCGGGTGCCAAGCGACGTAGATGACTAGAAACGGGCGCGTCGAAAGGGGCATGTGGGCTGTCATCCGTTGCGAAGGCGACGGTCTCGATTATTTACGATCAACTTCTTAGCTTTTGCATTCGCCATCGCGATGTATCGCGCGAGCTGTTGACTGTTCGCAGTGATCTGCCCCCAGCTCAGCCATAGCGCATAACCGGAGTTGATGTTGTCGTTCAGCCGTGTCGGCACCGAAATCGTGCCTTGAAGACTGACCGGCGCCGTCGGGAGTTGGACCCCGATCAACCCGTGCTGCTTGTCCAACGTCGCCTTCACCTCCCAGTCCACATATTTGCGGACGGGCGTTTCCTTGCCGACGAGAACGATGGTGCAAGAGCTGCCTGTGACGTAGTCCTCACGGATCCGGCGCATGACATAACCCACGTCCTCACTGTCGACGCGCCTCTCCAGCGAGTTGTCGTAGATGACGTCATAGACTTCGCAGAATGCTTTCGCAAAGGCGTCATAATAAGCTTGGTCTCCCCCGTGGTGGTAGCTAACGAAGACCTTTCGTTTGACGCTCGTCTCGATAGGCAAACCGAATCCGATACCGGAATAACTCACTGCACCGATCCCCCCCGCGTCCGCCTGTCAGTCGGCATGCGCTCAGCCACTCTGTCGCTCCGCACCAAAGATCGCAGGCACAGGCCGAATAGGGAAGAACCCGGCCCGACCCTGATCGAGTCGCTTCGTGAAGATGTGTGAGACGATGGCTCCCCGGAGGCCGACCTCCGGATCTTCGTTCTCGACAATGATTACCTGGTCGGTTCGGATGCGGGACGCCAAGTCTCGGTAGAAGGCTTGTTTAACCTCCAACCTTGCGCCTGCGTCCATCCCTGCTTCCTCAGCTTCCGCTTCACGGAACGTCACCAAAGGTGAGTCGAGCATAACGAAACCGATCGCCGGAAGGCGGAGGTTTCGACAAGTCTGTTCCAGTCCGAGAGAGAACGCCGCATGCGTTAAGGCCCGCAACCCCTTGCCTTGTTCGCCGCGTCGCCTTGAGCCGAGCACGAGATCCTGGCCGCGCTCGTCGAAATAGATCGGTTTCTCATGTGGAAAATGCCAGGCGACGAGCAATTCCTCCACCGACGCGCTGAACGCCTGAACGCTCGCCGGCGGCAGCCCTGGGCGGTCGTCCGAGATACGGCCTGCTGTGCCAAGGGCCGCCTGGGCATCGGCGCGTTTGCGGCGAAGGTCGGCAATGCGCTCGACCAAGCTCAGAGCTTGTCGGACTTCTGACCGGGTTTCCAACAGTCGCGAATTCTCCGCTCGAGCGGCCGATAACGCCGGCGCGAGCGTCTCGCGGACAAGAGCGTCGGCCTCACGAAATGCAAGCCGCGCTGCCTCCAAACGTGTTCGCAGTTCCGCCTCTTCGGCGTTCAGGTCGCCAACCGCTTGGGTCAATTCGGCTTGAAGTTGGCGTATCTTGGCGATCTCGCGGTCGCAGGCGGCGCGCAGGGCGACGATATCTCCGTCGTGCGGAACGCCGTCATGCCGATGATCGCCGGCCGGAGCCCCGCAGAGCGGACATGTCCCAGCATCCAGCGCGACAAAGAAAAAGCCGGCCTCAGAAACCGCTTCGAGCCGATCAAGATCAGATCCGTAGTGCTCGTTGAGCAGCGCGAAACGCTCCAGCAAGCCGGCGATTTCTGCTTGCCGCGCCAGACCTTCGTCGCGCGTCTGCCAAGCGGCCCGACGCTGCCGCTCCTGCTGCTCGAATGCGGACCGTTCTATTGAGAGCGCCCGCTCGCTTTGGATGATGGATGCGCTCAGCCGCTCCAGTTGACCATCGAGGCCCGCCGGATCTTGCGTCGATCCGCCGAGTTCTCGTTCGTAGTCCGCGATCAAATGGTCGAGCAGCGCAATCTGGGCTTCCAACTCTGCCTTGGCGATGACGGGCTTCTTGGCAGCAATCAGGGCGCTGTCATCCTGGCCCGTGAGCAGCAGCTTGAAGATGCTGGCTTGCACGGTGCGTTGAGTGGACTCTCCAGTGTGAATGGGCGAGCCTTTCTTGATGATGCTTTCCTCGTCGATCACCACCAGATGCGCGAGATTGCGGAAACTCAGATTCTGGAGTTCGTTCTGCGCGTTCTTGCGAACCCGCTTGCCGTCGAGCCCGACCAGCCGAAGCAGGAACGTGCTGATGTTTTCCTCAGTGCTCGCCGAATGACGCGAACCGAGCGTCACCGGACCGGCCGTTCCGGGAGCGCCCAACTCCGCGAGTAAGAAGTCACCGCCTTGGAGCGCCCGCGTCAGTTCGAACCCGCGCCCGTCGTGGGCTATGATCGATAGTCGCGCATTGTCGTAGCCGCGGCTCTCAGGAATTTGGCGCGGCGGCGTCCCGCCGCCGAGCATAAAGTCGATGGTCTCCACCAGATACGACTTGCCGGTGTCGGAAGCGCCTGAGACGACGTTCAGGCCCGGACCAAATTCGATCTCGGCGTCCGCAACGTTGAGACCGGTGATCTGAAGGCGGCGGAGCTGGAAGCCGGTCATAGCGGCCGGTCCGCGAGGGGAGCGGTCGATTGGAACTCTCGTGTCCAACGCTCGAAGTTCGCGTCGAAAAATGATTTCAGAGCCTGATCATCGAACTGCCCAAAGCACTCCACAGCCCATTCGGCGCGCTCGCGCAGCGATCTGGCATACGCAGACGTCAAGCAATCGAGGAACGGAGCCGCCTCGTCAGTCGCGGCATAGGTGATGCCGCGCGTCTCCATACGCCGCTCGATCAAGCCTCGGCCCACCATGAGCAAGACCCCGCGCTCGATGACGGCGCGCCGCACGAGGAGCTCGCCATTGCGGAGCGGTGTGTTCGGATGAAGGCTGAGAGGACCGCCGGCGTCTGCCGAATGGACCACGAGGTAGTCAAAGTAAACCAGCGTCTGGAGATCGAGCACCGCCGGAGCCGCCTCTGCGAGGACGGTCACCGCCCGCACCCCTGTCTCGAGCGCGCTATTGAAGGGCGCCGCGGCGGCCGCATCAATCATTGGACGGCACCCAGATGAGCCGATCCTCGTTGGCCATCTGATGACAGATTCCGTGCCGATCCGCCACATCGACGCGACCCAGCAGGGCCGAGCTTGTCAGCGACAGTGCCGCCGCCTGCGCCGTGGTCGCGTTCACGCGGGTGAAGCCGCACGGCTGGGGGGACTCGCAGACGTCGATCACCCCGTCGAAGATCTGTTTCTGGAGGTGCTCGAAGGCACCGTCGGGCAGCGTATCGCGCGAGAAATTCCGGAGCGCCTCCGCGCAATAGAACGACTCACGTGCGCGCACAAAATGTCGGCCCAGCCGCGGGTCAAGCTCGTGCGGCGCCGCAACCGGCTTCTTGAGGTGATCGGCGTAAGCAGACATCAGTTGCTGAACGTAGCGCGTCTCGGCACTTGACGGCTCGCCTGGCGGCTGTGGCGAAACCGGCCGAGGCGGGAGCCCGAGTCCGAACCGCACTGCAAAATAGCGGGTCTTGGCGTGCCCATCGATTAGTTCCAAGGGCGGCACGTGGCCGAACAGGCTGGAGTCGATCGCATTAATGTGGGCCTGAAGCGCGTCGTCGAGTTCGATCGTGCGCCCTTCGATGAGATCGTGGGCGCATTTTTCGGCCCAGACCGCCAAGAGCCCGACCTTAAGCTCCGCAGGCTTTTTGAGAAGGCGCGTCAGCTTTGTCCCGACGCCGCGCGGCGCGACGAAGGCGTAGCGTCGTGGAATGCTGTATGCGCCGATGAACGTATAGTAGCAAAGCTTCGCCAGTTCGATCCAAATGTCGGACGGCGCCAGGGCATGATCATAGTGCTTGCACTGGTAATTGTCCCAGGCGCTATCCGGTGTCTTCGGGTCGACCGTCCCGATCACATCGCAACCCATGTCGCCGGAGCCGCCGGTCCGTTCGACCAACCCATAGCTGTCCAGGCTCGAAGCCCACTCGTTGACGAATCCCTCCCAATCGCTGGAGGAGAATAGCTTCAGCCGTTCAATCGGCACGATCGACGGGCCTGAACGAATCTCCAGCGGGTCAGCGCCCGCGATCACGATTTCAAGCGCAATGGGCCGGGTAGCGGGCTTCACGACCGAATCCACACGACGACGATCCGTTCGACCTCAGCGACGTTAACAATCGCTCCAATCATGGTAATAATCCCCCCAACGCCTGCCCACGACAGACTAATGCAGCACCCGCGACATCCCGAGGGCTACATAGCAGAAGACCGGCGATGAACAGATTTTGTGGACTGTCATCGAAATCCAGCTCCGACTCGCAAGACGTTTCTCTGGGTCGACTCCCCCGCCTATCCGCCACCACTTGCTCCCAATGACCACGGCCCTCCCGGCGGCCAGATTGGCCCATCTTCCGATGCGTGAACCAACGGCATCAGGAAAGCACGGAGATCAGCGATAACGGCAGCGAAGGCATCCGGCGCGGCCGCCATGCGCTCGCGGCCGAGGAAGGCGCGCCATTGGGCATTCCATGTCGCCGCGAATTCGTCAGTCAGGCCAACCGGCGTATCGGCAACTAGAGCCGTTCTGCGCCGCTCGAACGTGCGTCGTACCGCGTCGGCAAGGGTGGACTGGCGAAGTTCGAATGTCTGCGCGATCAGCCAAAGATCATAGAAATCCTTGAGCCGGCTGTTGGCCATGCCGAGCGTGACCAGGGCCTCGAATTTATCCGCCACCACGGTTTCGACGGGATAGGCTCGAAGATGCGGTGCGGGCGCGTCCAGTAAAGTGGGATAGTCGATCTCCACGGGCTCCGGCGTCACGGCGTCGCCAAAGCCGACGTCGACCTGGATCGGAACGCGCGCGCCGTCGATCGTCGCAGTTGTGCGCACTCGCACGCCGCCATATTCCACTTCCTCGCGGATCAGCACGGCCTGCAAAGCGGCACCATCAAAAACGACACCATCGTCGGCGACCATCTCGGTGCAAATAGCGCGGAAAGTGTCGGCGATCGCCTCAACGTCATTGTCGCCATGTCCGAGCAGATCAAGATCGCGAGTGGGTCGGAACGGATCGGCCACCCAGGTCACGAAGAGCATCGCGCCTTTCAAAATGAAGCGGTCGCGATGCTCGGAAACGCTCAGCCGGTAGAGCAGGCGCTCAAGCGCATAGCGCGTCAGCAGAATCTGAAAGTTCGACCGTTCGGCGCGCGCCCGGTCGAGGAGCCGCGCCCGCACCGAAGCACCAATATTGTGGCGCTCACGCGGCATCGGACACCATGGCTTCGACGTAGGGGCGCATCACCGACCAGACGCGCGCCTTTCGGGCGTAACGCCAGAGTTCATCGGGCGTGCATTGCCGGCGGCGAAGGCCCTCGCGCAGTCCTTCCATCGCCACGTCGAGGCCGACTTTAGCGCGATAGCGGAAGCAGTCGACGATTGTCCTCGCCGGATCCGTGATGGGGACATCAATACCCTCGATGCGATGACGCGCGACGCCCTCCGTCAGAGACGACCCGGTGAAGCGCACGAACCGGATGCGCGGATACCCAATTTTCGGCCGCCAGGCGGTGCGCTCAATCGCCATCCACACGGCTGACGGCATCTGTAGCGTCAGCTCATGGAACTGGAGCGCCGAGGTCAGACAGACTATACCCTTCGGGACCAGGACTGCGGCTTCGGCAAGCGTATGGGCAGCCTCGACCTGAGCGTCGGGAAGCTGATAGAGGCCTCGTGCCGGACGCACGACCGTCTCCTCCCGCATGAGACGAGCCAGCGTCTCCGGTCCAATCCCTTCCGCCACGAAATCCTTCAGCCGGAGCATTCCCCGGGCTTTCAGGAGATCGAGGGCACGAAGCCGCTGGGCGCTGATGGCTGTCATCGGCGGTGATGTTTCCTCGTCTGTCTAAGAATATAGCAGAGGTATTATCACATTCTCGTTCAATGTAAAATCGAGAATATCGGCGCCATCCGCTTCATGCCGGGCTGTTTTCAGAGCCCGACATCCCCTCACACAGCCCTATTAACCTACCCCCATGCGATGGGGGAAAGCCTTCCCCCTGGCTGGCGTCGGGTCGCCGGCACACCCTCTTCTGCGGGGAGACCCCACAACGCCCCCTGAGAGTGAGAGTGCGGACGGGTTTTCCGTGACGGGTTGAAGGTCGGGAGAGAGGCTCCTGGCGCCCGTCGCGGAGATCCGCGATGTCCAGACACACCGCTCGCGCCCGTTCCGACCAGGACCGGACGAGCCTCTATGCCGAAATCACCGACAAGATCATCGCCGAACTGGAAGCCAGCCGTGTGCCCTGGGTCCAGCCCTGGGGGACGGCAGCGGCGAAGGCGCCGCTCGCCATGCCGAAGAACGCT